>CACYJP010000058.1 GCA_902774725.1 uncultured Lachnospiraceae bacterium | reverse complement strand
TGTTTCTCTAATTAATCCTATTTTCATAAAGATTTATATTAAAAAATTAGACTTTTGGAAGAATAAACATATCTCCAAGGAGTTTGTTGAAAGATTCTGGTTGATAAAGGTTTTTATGTACGTGCTGCAATGACTATTAACAGGGTAAATCTAGGTGCGGCAGAGGATTCTCTTTGTAGGATGGAAGAGCTTGGGGTACGTGAATTTCGAATAATTCGTACAAGTGAAACGCCAAGATGGTTGCTTAATGCAAATGATTCATGTCTCACATTTGATGAGTATTATGATTCTATGACGGAGTTATGTCGTAAATATGCGGCGTCGGATCATAAGATTGATCTGAATATTTTTCAGTTTGTAAGATTATTTCATAAAAGTAAAAGTTATTTCATCGATCCCGTTGCTACATCTCTGGATAGATATAATCCTGATATGCCGATGTGTGCTACTGTCAGAGGGAATATTACTGTTACTCCTACGGGGGATGTATATCCTTGTACGCCAAGCACGGGTGTGTTTAAAGCTGCCGGTATAGAATTCGGTAATGTATTTACAGATGGTTTAAAACCGTTACTACAGGATGGAAAGTATATTCAGTATGCATGTAAGGGGGTTCATGCAATTAAGGAACATGATCCTAAGTGTGGTTCGTGCAAATATTTCAAGCATTGCATCGGGGGATGCAGACTAATAGCATTTGGACTTACAGGGGATTTATATTCGCATGATCCAATGAAGTGTGCATTTTTTGATGGAAGATATGATAAGAGGCTTGAAGCAGCTATGCCCGGATACACGTGCATAAATCCGGTAGAGGTGTAACTAGTATCAAGGAGATTATAAGTGAAGAAAAGGAAAAAAGAAGAACAAAATAATGGAATCAAGATAACCAGCTACAGTGCCTGGCTTACGGTGATTGCCGGAATACTGATTATAGGAGCTATCATTTTATGGGCATGTATAGTAAATATCGATGACATAGTGCAGGGGGCAGGACAGTGTGAAAATGGTGTTATAACCTGCTATTTTCGTGTTCAGGATGTCAAGCATCTGGAAGAGGGAATGGATATTACAGTAAGCGGAAAATCCTACAAAATTGAAAAAATTGAAGCTGAGATGTATAAGCCTGAAGAGCTTCCGAATAATATCCTCTATTATAGTCAGAATTCTTCCTGGTATCAGAAGGTGATTGCTCCATGTGATCTTGAAGATGGGACCTATCAGGTACAGTCAAAAATAGGAATCATTAAACCTATCTCTTTTATGGGGGGAGAAAGCGATTAAGATATGAGTGGCGTGAATTTAAAACCGAAAAAAAAGGGTATTGCGAAGGTTCCTGTTGTCATGCAGATGGAGGCAATGGAGTGTGGCGCCGCCAGTCTTGCAATGGTTCTTGCCTACTATGGAAAATGGATTCCTCTTTCTAAGATGAGAGATATCACCGGTATATCCAGAGATGGAACAAAGATGTCAGTTATAGCGAAGTCTGCAAGAAAGCTTGGACTTAAGGCACAGGGTTATCGTTATCAAACAGAGAACTTCTACAAAAATGCCACATTTCCGTGTATTGTACACTGGAACTATACGCATTTTGTTGTTGTGAATGGCATAAGGGGGAATCACGTATATATCAATAATCCTGCAGGTGGGTTTGTCAAAATTACAAAAGAAGAGTTTGATGAAAACTACTCCGGAGTATGTCTAATGCTTGAACCGGATGAAGGTTTTAAACCGGAGGGAAAGCAGAAGAGCATTCTCTCGTATTTAATGAGAAACCTTAAAAATGCTCACTCTGCGTTAGTTTTTGTGACACTCGCAACTTTTGTGACCACCTTGGCCCTTGCACTTGTGCCTGGATTATCCCAGGCATTTATGGATAGGGTACTTACCCGTCGTTCGCCGGAGTGGTTTATATTTATCATTGTACTTCTCCTCGTGGTATGTTTAGTTTATATTGTGGTGGGAATTGTGCAGTCCATATATCAGATGAAGCTTTTCGGAGTTTTGGGTGTTCAGAGTAGTGGACGTTATATTTGGCACCTTCTGCATATGCCGGCTGGATTCTTTTTTCAGCGCAATCCCGGAGATCTGCAGCAAAATGAAACAGCAACCCGCATTGTTGCTGAGACGTTTATTATGCGAGTTGTTCCTATTATCGTAAACAGTGTGATGATGATTATCTATCTCATCATAATGCTCCGTTATAGTTGGGTGCTTACAGCTATAGGTCTGTTTTTTGTTGGGATTAACCTGATCCTGTCAAAGTATATAGCAGACAGGCGAATAAATATTGTTCGTGTTATGAAAAAAGACATGGGACATATGATTTCCGCCAGCATGAATGGTGTTAGTATGTTTGAAACTATTAAGTCGGCCGGTGCTGAAAATGATTATTTTGGTAGTTGGAGTGGTTATCAGGCAAATTATAATAATCAGATGCATCGTTTTGAAAAGGTTTCGCAGATACTCGGAGGTGTTCCGGGAACGCTTATAAAGCTTTCATCTGTGATGATTCTCTGTACAGGTATATATTTTGTAAAACAGGGATTTTTTACAGTTGGTATGTTGCTTGCTTTCCAAAGCTACCTGACTGCATTTATGGATCCTGCTCAGCAAATAATTGATTCCGGTCAGGCGATACAGGAAATGAGAACTGATATGGAGAGGATTGAGGATATTATGGAATATCCTGAATATGATATATTTGCTGACGATGAAGAAACAGAAACTTTTGAAAAGCTTGTTGGACGTATTGAACTTTCAAATATAACCTTTGGATATTCAAAGATTGATGAACCTGTACTAAATGATTTTTCACTAGTGGTTGAACCTGGTAGCAGTGTTGCTATTGTTGGTGGCAGTGGTAGTGGTAAGTCCACAATCCTTTCCCTTGTATCCGGGCTATATCAGCCTTGGGAGGGACAGATTACGTATGATGGCAAAACCAGTGATATGATTCCTAAGAGTACTTTTAGAGGGTCGCTGGCGGTTATTGATCAGAAGATAACTTTGTTTAAGGACACAATAGGAAATAATATCAGGATGTGGGACAGGACAATTGAGGATTTTGAAGTTGTCATGGCTGCAAGAGATGCCCAGATACATGATATTATTCTTAGACGAAAGAACGGATATGACTATATGCTTCAAGAAGGCGGGTTTGATTTCTCCGGTGGAGAGAGACAGCGACTGGAAATTGCGAGAGCTTTGGTTATGGACCCTTCAATTATAATTATGGATGAAGCCACCAGTGCGCTGGATGCTGCTACTGAAAGCAAGGTGGTTAAGGCTATAAAGGATCGTGGGGTAACATGTATTATGGTTGCACACAGATTATCTACCATCAGAGATTGTGACAAAATCGTTGTCCTTGATAATGGAAGCATTAAAGAACAGGGGACACATGAGGAGCTTATGGCTCTGGATGGTCTTTACGCTTCACTGGTTAAAAATAATTAGGAGATACATAGATTGGGATATTTTGATGATAAGGTAAAAGAAAAAAATAAAAGCGAAAGTGAAAGATTATATGAGTCTTGGCATAACCTTTCAAGTGTAGTCTCCGGAACAAACATATGGCAGAATACACAGGATTCGAGACTATTTCATAAAAGCTGTGTGGCTGAACTTGCTGATTGGCTAAATGTAACGATTCCGAATGCGTCCGGAGTAGATTATACTCTGGAAGAGTATCTGGAGTCTTATTTTCGTCCTCAGGGAATCATGTGGAGAGAGGTTGAACTCAAGGATGACTGGTATAAGAACTATATGGGTATTATGACCGGTCATACGAAGGATGGACGTGAGGTTGTCCTGGTGCCAAGAGGAAAAGCAGGTTATACATTTCGAAATCCGGATACAGGTAAAAGAGAACGTGTAACAAGTAGTAATGCAGGAGGTTTTGAAAGGGACGCAATTCTTTATTACAGAAATTTACCTCTTAGAAAAATAAATATGAAGGATGTTTTATTTTTCATGCTTAAATCAATTTCCGGAAGAGATATCATAACCTTTGTTCTGGCAACTGTTGTTATTATGCTTTTAAATATGGTATATCCTGCCATGTCGAGGAGAGTGATAGCGCATCAAAATGAAGTTAATTGGATATTTGTTCTACTTTCTACAATTACTGCTTCAATATTTCTGATTACCCTTATAAAACAGTTAACCCTTCCGAGAATTTCAACTAAGATAGCAGCCCCACTTCAGGCGGCTTTTATGATGAGAGTTCTTTCGGCATCGACAGATCAGATGAAGGGATTTTCAGCAGGTGACCTTGGCTCAAGGGTTGGTATGATTTATATGAATGTACAGCTTATGCTCACTATGCTGCTGTCTGTAATACTTACAGGAGTGGTTTCGCTTATCAGCTTTTTCCAGATGTTTATATACAGTAAAACGCTGGGGGGCGTTGCATTTTTTATTACACTTATACTTATCTTCATTCTTGTTAGAGCTGCAATAAAACAGGTTCGTGTAAGCGAAGACAGATTGACATATGGCGCAGAAGAGTCAGGAATCACTTACGATCTGATTGGCGGAATGCAGAAGATCACCCTTGCGGGAGCTGAAAAGAGAGCTTTTTCGGAATGGGCGGATGTATATAAGCGTTCGGTGAAAAGTATTTATAATCCTCCTGTGCTTTTGAAGATATATAAAATTCTCATTCCGGCACTTTTACTGGTGCTTAACATACCGCTTTACTATATAGCTGTAAAAGCAAATGTGAATCAGGCTGATTATTTTGCATTTACTTCTTCCTTTGCAATAGTAACAGGTGCGCTGACGATAGTGTCCTTTAATCTGACCACATTTGCTAATTCAATTCCTGTTTTTAAAATGATGCAGCCTGTTATGGATATCGTTCCTGAGGTAAGCGATAATAAAACAGTTATCAAGAGTCTCAGAGGAAGTATTTCACTTCAAAATATAACCTTTAGTTACGGTGAAGGAATGCCGAAAATAATTGATAATCTTTCGATGGATATCAAGGCAGGCTCTTATGTTGCCATAGTTGGATCAACCGGCTGTGGAAAATCAACGCTTATCAAGCTTCTTCTGGGGTTTGAACATCCTGAAACAGGAGAGATATATTATGATAAGAAGCCTATCAGCTCAATGGATATGACCTCGCTTCGAAGACGAATCGGAACAGTGCTTCAGAATGGTGAGATATTTGCCGGAAACATACTGCGAAATATTACCATTTCAGGAACAGGGCTTACCGAGGATGATGCATGGCGTGCGGCTGAAATGGCCGGAATTGCAGACGATATAAAGAAGATGCCTTTAAAGATGGATACACCTCTTCCTGCGGGAGGTAGAGGGGTATCAGGTGGTCAGAAGCAAAGAATACTTATAGCGAGAGCTATTGCGTCTAAACCGAAGGTACTCTTTTTCGATGAAGCAACAAGCGCACTTGATAACGTGACTCAGAAAGCGGTTTCAGATGCCATAGGTGAGTTAAAATGTACGAGAATAGTTATAGCACATCGCCTTTCGACAATTCAGAATTGTGATCATATATTCTGCCTGGATCAAGGGAAAATAATTGAACAGGGGACATATGATGAACTTATGGAAAAGAAAGGATTTTTTGCTAAGCTGGTGGAGAGACAGCAACTGTAATACTATTGGCAGGTACAGTGTTACACGTGAAGAAGGAGAGCATTATGGAATATAAAAACAGTATAGTGTTATATTTTGAAACTATACTTGAAGAGAAGCTGGTGTATCTTCAGACATCAGCTTTTTATTCAATGTTAAACGATGATGTTAAGAGTCAGATGAAGAATTCTGTGCTTGAAAAAATATACCGTGTAACTGCGAGTTATTGTAATAGTATTATGGCCGATATGCTGAAGGATGAAAATCCCATAGCTTTCGTTGACTCTAATTTGATAACCAAGGCTGAAAAGGAGAAGCTTACACCGGTAATAACTGATAAGCTTATCAGCGGAGATATTACCTTGCCGGTTCGTATGACCGAGAGTGTAGAAAGAATAATAGATAATGCTGTAAGCTTTTATGATCGTATGCTCAGTGATCTGTACGAGCATAGGAATGAAATATGTGATTTGCTTTTTGGTGGAAGATTATTTAATACTATTTCAAGTGTTAGGGGCTCCGGTGATACCCATAACCATGGAAAATATACAGCCATAATTGAAACTGATCAGGGAAAAATTGTATACAAGCCCCGAAGCTGTGAGATTGATGCGAAAGCATATTGTTTCATGAAGAAGTACTTTGACGATATAATTGTAATGCCGAAGACATTTGCATATAAAAATGATTTTGGAGTACTCGAATTTCTGGAAAAAAAAGTTTCTAAGGGTGAAAAGGAAGCAGCGGAGTATTTTTATGCGTTGGGTGGTACTACAGCGGTACTCAAGATGCTTGGATCCAAAGATATGCATGTTGAAAATCTTTTTGCCTGCGATGGAAGGCTTGCGTTGATTGACATAGAAACCCTTATGTATCCTTTGCTTAAAACCGATAAGGGAGTGATGGAAATTGCTGTAGGGGAAGAAAATGAAGCCGAATTACTAAACTCAGTTCTTGGTTCGTGTCTTTTTAATCAGCGGATGAGAAATAAGAGGTATGTGATGGATTTCAGTATTATGACAAATACTGATGAAATGGGAAGTGCTCCTGTTGTGGATGGAAAAAAGAAAAACATACTTGATTACAGGGAGAAATTCTTTGAAGGATTCTCAGATGTGTATGACAAATGTATGGAAATGAAGGATTCTATTCTTAAAGATATTGAAGAGAGCTTTACTGATGTTGTGGTTCGATCGATTATATTTGCAACCAAATCATACGTTGATATTATTTTAAGACTTAACAGCTGTTATTCTTATAGTTCAGAGGATTACTATGCTCAGCAGCTGGAAAAACTGCCAAAGCTACTGAAGAATTATAAACAACGTTATTTCCCTGTGCTTGTAGATAAGGAAATAGAGGCTCTTATGGAGAATGAAGTGCCGTTTTTTTATACATACGAGGGAAGCAGAGATATTTATAGTGGCGGAGAATTACTTGTAAAGGATTATTTTGATAAGAGTGCTATAGATAGAGTTAGGGATATAATTATATCTCTTTCCGAGTGGGATAAACAATTTGAGATAAGAATGATGAATTTGATGCTTGATCTTACTCCTGTTGAAGATAAGGGGGAGTATCCGAAGTTATTGTCAGCACAGTCTTGCATCACTGAAGAAAATGCTGTGATTGAAGCGGAAAAGATATTTGATTATATATATGCAAATAAGCTGCAATTAAGATCGGGAGATTTGTTATGGTTTGGTTTTAACCCCGGTAACGAAAACTGTAATTTGATGAATATGGAGCTTTATTCCGGTATTTCAGGCATGGCGGTATTCTTTGCGGCCATGATGCAGTGTACGAAGGATTCGAAAGTGGCGGAAAAGGCAAATGAATGCCTTGACTCCTGTCTGAAGATGCTTTCTCGTTTCCTTATTTCAGAGGAAGCGCAGGATATTATTAATAATCCATATAGACTTGCTGTTGGTGAGGGCGGTGGACTTGCCGGTGTTCTTCGTAGCATTGTTCTAATTAATAGATACTGCACCGGACTATGTGATAAATTAATCGATAAAGCGAAGGAACTGATTGCAAACTTAGATGTTAGTAATAATAAGGAAGCTGATAAATCATCAGGTATTGCAGGGCTTATAGTGACTTTGTGTAGATACAAAGAATACTACACAGATCCGGCAGTACAAAAAACCATTTATGGCCTGGCTAAGAAATTGGTATCTATGAAGAATCTTCCGTCGGGAGATTTGTTAGTGTGGAAAACACTATATGATAAAGGTCATGCAATTTCAGGAGCTGTTCATGGTATGACCGGTATTGCTGAAGCGCTTTTCATGGCCGGAAAAATACTTGGAATCGATGAGTTTGATGCAGCGGCTCAGGATGCGGTAACTTTTGAAGATGAAAATTATAGTGAGGATTTAGAAAACTGGTTAGATAGAAGAGTGCCGGGAATAAAAAGAAATGCAAGAGGGAACTGTTACGGAGCCGAAGGAATCGGGATTGTCTTCAAACATTTAGCAGATCAGGGTATTATAAGGAGTGAAACTCCACGCATTCTTGAAAGAGCTGATAAGGTTGTAAGAAGAATTATTCCATTTAGACTGGATCATTTATGTTGTGGTAATATGTCTTCGGTAGATTATTACCTTGAGACCGGAGACCGAACTGCGGCAGGAAAGCTTCTGGCCGATGTGGTGAAGCGAAAGAATGAGAATGGTCAATATAAGCTTGGACTGGAAGGAATGATTTCAAATAATAATGTTACATTATTCTATGGCCTGGCAGGAATAGGATATGAGCTGATCAGGTTTACTGATCCCAAGCGTTTTGAGACAGTTCTGTAATTAATATATGAAACTGGATTTTGTTATGAGAGAAATGGAAATCAAAAAAAACAACATGAATGATTTGAATGAGAATAATTATGGTACATCGGATGCGTTAAGGAGGCTTGAGGAACAAAGAACGCAGGTTGCAAAGTCGATGCGACTGGTAATGATAGGAGCATTTTGTTTGCTTATTCCACCTATAGGTTTAGCTGTTATTTTTTTCGCCTACTCGAAGCTTAAAAAGGCTCAGGACGAGATGAAGGTACTGTACAAGGAAGCGTTTGTACGTGAACCTTTGGAAAAGAATTTTGAAGATGTCATCTATGAACCATCAAATGGTTTTACCAGGGAAGTAGTTCAGAACTGTCAGCTATGCAGGATGGGAAATAGGTTTTATTCCGAGGATTATATCAGAGCATCTTATATGGGCGTTCCTTTTGAAATGGCTGATGTTAACGTTTGGGATGTAGATAAATCAGATGATAAGACATATACTACGACTTATTTCAAAGGAAGAATGATTTTCCTGAATTTTCCTGATAAGGTCGTTTCGTCAGTGATGCTATATAGTAAAAGCTTTAAATATCGTGGTATCAACAAAAAAGATTCAAAGCAACTCAAAGTAGAACTTGAGGGAGTACAGTTCAATAATGAATTTGATGTTTTTTCGCCGGTTCCACACGATGCATTTTATTTGTTGACTCCTCAGGTGATGGAGAGACTGCAAAAGCTTGATTCTCAGTACCAGAGTATTGCCATAAATGTGGTGGGTAATAGTGTGGTACTTGCTTTTAATGAGCCTGATAATAATGCATTTGATTCTAAGACTACTATAGGTAATGTGAATGTAGATGAGGAAATGGCAAAGGTTCAGAGCGATATAGATGATATCAAGCTGTTTATTTCGGCTATTCTTAATTCTGCATATACATCATGAGAGATATAAATTCTATGAGAAAATGGTTTGTCGACAACTTAAGATGGATAGTGATATTCCTGCTCATTCCATATCATGCTGCACAGGCGTTTAATGTGTGGGGAGAGATGAACTATATCTGTTTTACACCTAATAAGGTTATAAGTAGTATGACTGTTTCCCTGAGTCCTTATTATATGCCTGTCATGTTTCTCATTGCAGGGATGGGCACCAGATATGCATTAAGGAAAAGGACGTATGGAGAATATATCAAGGAAAGAATAAAGAGACTTCTTGTTCCGTTGTTGTTCGGAACGCTTTTCTTTTGTCCTATACTTTCATATCTCGGAGATAAGAATAATAACGGCTACCATGGTGGGTTTTTTGCTCATTATAAGGTATTCTTCACGAGGTGGACTGATCTGGCTGGATTTGATGGTGGATTCAACGTAGGTCAGTTCTGGTTTTTATATTTTCTTTTTGTGATCTCGGTAGTTGGCATAGGAATTATCGGATTGGTTAACTTTGTGAAAGCAGACAGGGATAATAATGATGGTAAGGATAACGAAGGTAGTAAGGAAATGAATGGTAAAGTGCTTTCATTTCCGGTGGTATGTCTGTTTGTTATTCCGCTTCCGTTCTTATATGATATCTTATCCATAGGTGGAAAGAGCTTTGTTGAATATCTGTATATATTTTTAATCGGCTACTTTGTTCTGTCTGATGACAGGGTGATTGATAAGGCGGCTCGATATAGATATATAACGCTGGCTGTCGGGCTGATAGCGTGTGTGGTAAATGTATATATGTTCATCTGGTCTGGTAAAGACTTTGGAATATGGAATATAATTGCAAAAGCGTTTGCAGAGTGGTTTATGATACTGGCCTTGGTAGGAATAGGTAAGAGCAGTCTGGACATAACGAATAAGGCTTTTTGGTTTTTTTCAAGTAGATCATTTCTTGTATTCAGCATTCACTTCGTCTGGGTTGTGTTATTCCAGGGATGGTTTTCAGGGGTGTTGGGAAGCAGTACCGTCCTTATGTTTTTTGTCCCAATTATATGTTCATACATAGTTACATTTATCTGTTCTGAGATAGCTTATCATATACCTGTGTTATGCTTTCTTATGGGGACGAAATCGAAGTAGGCTATTCGCTTATGATTCGTGTTATAATTTAGAAAAATTGAAAGGTAGTATTTATATGAAAATGTGTGGAAAAAGAGTATCTGCCGGCCTGGCAGCTGCGATGATGCTTGTTTTGTTTTCCGGCTGCGGAAAAAAGACAGAGGAGACTAAGACTGAGGCTGAAGAAACTACAGCCGTCGCTACTGAAGTAAGCGATCAGACAGAGAATGATGCTACAGCTGAAGCAGTAACTGAAGATGTAACTGAGGAAGAAAAAACAGAGGAGGCAAAGTCTGAAGCTGACTATGAGGCTGTTTATGCACCTATTCTAAATGAGGTTCTCGATGCGGTGGAAAAGGGCTGTGATGGAACTGAGGAGTATCAGTATATTTCCACAGGTACAACTGAAGCTATAATGTTCGGTAAAAATGAAGATATGCTTAAAAGACTTCGCTATATGATAAAGGATATAAGCGGTGATGGAGTACCTGAGCTTCTTATTGGAGAAAATGCGTCATATGAGCTGGATGGTACTGAAGACGATAGTTATATATTTGAGGGCTATACCTGTAAGGACGGAAAGCCGGTAAGGTTCCTCGAGGGATGGGCAAGAAGCTCTTATCAGCCGATCGATGAAGGTACATTTCACTATTATGGTTCTTCCGGTGCTATGAGCAGCGGGTATGGAATCTGCCATATAAGTGAGGATGGAACCAGTCTTATCTGGGATGATTTTTATTTCAGTGATGGTACGGATGAAAGCAACATAGCTTATTATCATAATAAGACCGGTGAGTGGGATACCGCGAATTCAGAAGTTCTTGATATGGATGGAAATGAGTTCTGGTCGAAGGATGAGGAGATAGCGTGCAAGACACTTGAATGGAAAGTTATTGGTGAGTATAATGGTAAAAGCGGTAATGCTTCTATGACAAATGAGACTCAGTCTGAAGGCACAGAGTGTCCGATCAGTATTGAGTATTCGGATGAGGAACCGTCTGATTCGTGTATAGTATATGATCCTGCATACGTTGATGAATATACAAATCATATACTTATAAAAACAAGTAAGGAAGTAAAGAACTTCAGGATAGTAACTGTAACTATGGAGGATAGTGATAATAGCTATAAATTTGTCCCAAAGGAATGCTATAAGCTTGACTCTTTTACACCGGACATGCCGATTTATGCCGGAATGAACTTCCCGGGTGATTTACCTAATAATGGATTCATTTATACAGATGAAAACGGGAAGGACAGATTTTTCGTTATAAGTCAAAGTGGTGAGGACGGCTCACTTGGATTCAGTGAAGAGGAACTGTAAGTTTATAGAGTGATTAGTCTACAATACGGAGGGTGTTGCTATGCCGGAAAATCCATACAATGGTTATGATAACAGTATAAATGACAGTCTGGTTCAGCCTGATAATAACGGGCTTCGTTATAATGATAATTCGCTGGAGGATATAAATAAAGTTGAGGAGTATTCCGTTGATGCAAGCGAGCAAAGCTATGTTGATGGAAATCCGAAGAAGATATACTTTGATAATCCGAATTGGAATGTTCAACCGGAAAATCA
>CACYJP010000057.1 GCA_902774725.1 uncultured Lachnospiraceae bacterium | reverse complement strand
TTGATAAGCTTTTTGATGCTTTTTCTATTGTTTCGGAAGGAAATTATGTCTATCTTTGCGATATGAAGTATGATATGTCCAGATGGTCGAAGAATGCAGTTGCATTGTTTGGACTTCCGGATGAATATATGTTCAATGCCGGAAGTATATGGGAGAAAAGAATTCATCCCGATGATATAGAGGTATATCATAATGAGATAGAAAACATCTTCGATGGAAAAGCAGATGAACATGATATGCAGTACAGAGCAATGACTTTAGATGGTGAGTATATCATATGTACCTGTCGAGGGGTTGTTCTTTTTGATGAAAACAAAGAACCGGAGTATTTTGCCGGTTCAATAACGAATCATTCTGTACAGAATGATATAGATACACTCACGGGACTCAGCAATCAGTATGGCTTCTTTGAAAGTCTGAATGAAAATATGATACGTGAGAAGAATATGGAGATCACTCTTGTTGGTATCGGAAAGTTTGCTGAGTTTAATGATGTTTACGGATATGATTTCGGTAATAAAATACTTCAGAGCTTTTCACGTCATCTGTATGAATATGTTGCAAATACCGGAAGAGTCTTCCGATTGGATGGAACCAAGTTTGCGGTTATATCAAGTACATTTGAAACAGATGAGATACATAAAAGATATGAGGGCTTGAGAAAGTACTGTCGTACAAGATTTCAGGTGGATGGAAAAAATATAATACTTGATCTCAGTGCGGGACATATAACAGTTAATAAGTTTGATGTCGATGCGCAGACAGTTTATGCGTGCCTCAGCTTTGTTTATAGTGAGAGTAAGCTTCATAGACAGGGAGATATTGTTGACTTCCTGAATGAACTGAATAATGAGAATTCTGAACGAATTGAAAGACTTCATTATATCCGTGGCTCTATCATGAAGAATTATGAAGGCTTCTATCTGCTTTATCAGCCTGTGGTTGACTCGAAGACAGAGAAGCTGATTGGAGCCGAAGCTCTGATCAGATGGAAGAGCGAACGTTATGGAATGGTTCCACCGGATCAGTTTATTCCACTTCTGGAAAAGGATCCGCTGTTCCCTGAGCTTGGTGAATGGATTCTGGAAACATCTCTTAAGGATGCAAAGAAGGTCATGGAAAAGCTTCCGGATTTTGTGGTAAATGTCAACCTTTCCTATACGCAGCTTGAGAAGGGCGGCTTTGTGGATATGGTCCTCAGCAAGCTGAAGGAGCAGAACTTCCCACCTGATCATTTGTGTCTTGAGATAACAGAGAGATGCAGACTTCTGGATATGAAGATACTGAAAAATGTAATTGATATTCTCAGAAGCTACGGAGTAAAAATAGCGCTTGATGATTTCGGAACAGGCTTCTCATCAATAGGTCTTGTTAAGAGCCTTCCGTTTGATACTATCAAGATAGACCGAAGCTTTGTTACAAGGATTGAAGAGGATGAAAAGGAAAAAGCACTTGTAGAAAACTTCGTAAATGTTGCTGCTACATTTGGCGCAAAGGTTTGTATCGAGGGAATTGAAACAGAAGGTATGAAGGAGATACTTCAGAAGTACCGTGTTCAGAGCTTCCAGGGATACTACTATGCTAAGCCGCTTACAGTTGATGAGCTTGAGAAAAAGTTTATAAACTGATCTCTCATAATGGTATTGGTATTAATGAGGGGTGGTATTACTGTGGCGTGGTATCACTTTGGGTCTGTAGTATCCAGAGCCTCAGCCATCCAGAGCTTGAGGGTTTCTACTGTAGTAGATATCTTATCCAGATTTTTCTGAATGGACATGAAGTCGGAGAGCTCATCTTCGGTGACGGCTCCGTCTTCGGCGATTTCCATCAGACGCTCCTTCTGTTTATTTAGAGCATTAAGAGAATTAAATATACTGAGTGACAGCTCAGACAGATTGGAAGGTCGGAGCTCTGTGACGGTATCCTTACCGATACTGCATTCGTGAGTGCAGTAGTAGTTGCAGAGATTCGGCCTTTTATAAGCCTTTGCCATAGCAGTTACGTCCTCAGGCTGAACGCGTGTTCTGTCATTTTCGATTTTGTCGATTCTGCTTTCTGATACACACTGCATAAGCTCGCTGGCCTCGGCACGTGTAAGACCTGCTTCCTCTCTGCTCTGAAAATATATATTCTTATTTTCCTTTATTGATTTTCTTCCCATTTTTAAGCTCCTTTTATCGTACTATCTAAACACTATCTAAACACTATCCAAACACAGTTATGTTAGTTTTTGACACCTGTTTTATCAAAGCTTTAGCTATAATATTCATAGCTATAATAGTTATAATACATTAAAATGCAGGAAAAATCTATTTCTCTTTTTAGGAGAAATAAAAGACTTTATTTCGCTTACTTTTACGTGGTAGCAGGTGTGTGTCTGTGTTAAGCTTTGATACGAGTAGAGCACTTCTCGTGTTTATACTAAGATTAAATGGAAAGGAGAAAAGACCATGTTGACATTGATATTCCTGATTCTTATGTTTGTATTTTTTGGAAATATGCTTACAGTAGCAATAAAGCTGACCTGGGGATTTGCGAAGATCTTCCTTGGACTTATCTTCTTGCCGATTATTCTGATAGTTATTGCTTTTGTCGGATTCATTTATTTATCAGTTTTTTTCCTGATATTTGGAGGAATCATAATGCTTATCGGAAAAGCTATAAGAAGTTAAGCACGTGAGTTCTTTATACTCAAGTCCGCTATACCCCCTCATATCCAGCCCTCCCGGAAGAAGGTTTGGAAATAGTTGAAAAAAGATGACAATCGAGGTTTTTACTTTGATTGTCATCTTTTTTATAGGCAATAGTTGGTTATTGGGAGTAAATAAAATAGTGTTTTTTGGGAATAAATAAAAAAGTGCTGTTGTAAAAAATAAGATATAGTGGTAAAATCATAGCGTCTATGGGCTCAGAAACAGTGGGCGTTAGATGCTTATATGATAGTTGTACATTTATAAATTATTTATATAGAAGGAGCATACAGAAATGTCACAGAAGATTAGTTTTAACTTTGACAATACTAAGTTCAAGGTAAGTGATGCTGAGATCGAGGCAATTCGCCCAAGGATTGAGGCAGCAAAGAAAACTCTCGTAGAAAGAACAGGAGAGGGAAATGATTTCCTCGGATGGATAGATCTTCCTGTTAATTATGATAAGGTAGAGTTTGGAAGAATCAAGGAAGCGGCTGCAAAGATCCAGAGCGATTCAGATGTACTTCTTGTAATCGGTATCGGTGGTTCATACCTTGGAGCAAGAGCAGCAATAGAGGCTCTCCGTCATGGATTCTACAATTCAGTCAGCAAGGAGATCCGTAAGACTCCTGAGATCTATTATTGCGGAAATAACCTCAGCTCTACATATATATCTGAGCTTGTTCAGGTAATTGGTGACAGAGATTTCTCTGTAAATGTTATTTCAAAGTCAGGTACTACAACAGAGTGTTCAGTTGCATTCCGTCTTTTCAAGGAAATGCTTGAGAAGAAGTATGGTAAGGAAGGCGCTGCAAAGAGAATATATGCTACAACAGATAAGGCTCGTGGAGCTCTTAAGACTCTTGCTGATGCAGAGGGCTATGAGACATATGTCGTTCCTGATGATGTAGGTGGAAGATTCTCAGTTCTTACAGCAGTTGGACTTCTTCCAATAGCAGTAAGCGGTGCTGATATAGATAAGCTGATGGAGGGTGCTGCAAATGCACGTGAGTACTGTCTTTCAAAGGACTTTGATGACAGCGATGTTATGAAGTATGCGGCAGTAAGAAATGTTATGTATGAGAAGGGTCTTGGTATGGAAATACTTGGAAACTTCGAGCCGGCACTTCACTATGTAACAGAGTGGTGGAAGCAGCTCTACGGAGAGAGTGAAGGAAAAGACGGAAAGGGTATCTTCCCTGCAGGCGTTGATTTCACAACTGACCTTCATTCACTTGGACAGTTCATTCAGGATGGAACAAAGAACCACTTTGAAACATTTATCAACGTTGAGAAGCCACGTGCTGCTGTTATTATGCAGGAGGAGGCAGAGGACCTCGATGGTCTGAACTATCTCGCTGGTAAAGAAGTTGATTTCATTAATAAGTGTGCAATGGAAGGAACAATCCTTGCTCATGTTGATGGTGGAGTTCCTAACATCCGTATAGATATGACTGAAATCGATGAGCTTGCAATTGGAGAGCTTTTCTATAAGTTCGAGTTTGGCTGTGGCGTGAGTGGTTATACTCTTGGAGTTAATCCATTCAATCAGCCTGGAGTTGAGAGCTACAAGAAGAACATGTTTGCTCTTCTCGGAAAGCCGGGCTTTGAAGAGAAGACAGCAGAGCTTCGTGCAAGACTTGGAAAGTAAATAAAAGAACGGTACAGAAAGCCAGTGGGGATAAGAAAGTGGGGACGGTTCTCCACTGACTTGTCCCCACTTTCTTTTGGGAGATATACATGGAAGAGAGATTCGAATTAATAGCCCCTTGTCATTTCGGACTTGAGGCGGTTTTAAAAAATGAAATAAAGGCTCTTGGGTATGATATAGTGGAGGTTGAGGATGGAAGAGTCACCTTCGCCGGACCGGTTTCAGCTATTGCAAGGGCGAATATAAATATCAGAACAAGTGAGAGAATCCTTCTGAAGTGTGGACAGTTTCGTGCTACGACCTTTGATGAGCTTTATGAGGGTGTAAAACATATCCCTTGGGCAAGGATCATTCCGAGGGACGGACGCTTCTGGGTAACTAAGGCTACTACAAATAAGTCAAAGCTTTTCAGTGAGACCTCTATTCAGAGTATAGCGAAGAAAGCCATGGTAGAAAGTATGGCGGGAACCTATCATATAAATCGTTTTACTGAGGATGGTGAGGATTATCCTGTAAGGATATTCATAAAGAAGGATGTTGTGACAGTTGGACTTGATACTACCGGTACGTCTCTTCATAAGAGAGGATACAGACAGCTGGTGGGTAAGGCTCCTATATCTGAAACGCTGGCTGCTGCGCTCATTATGCTGACACCGTGGCGGGCGGACAGACTTCTGGTTGATCCGTTTTGCGGCAGTGGTACATTTCCGATAGAGGCTGCAATGATCGGAGCCAATATAGCACCCGGAGTGAACAGGGATTTTACATCGTGTACCTGGGAGAAGCTGATAGATAAAAAGACCTGGTATGCAGCGTATGATGAGGCAAGATCTCTTGAGAAGACGGATGTCGAGATGCATATTCAGGGCTATGACCTGGATTCACAGATAGTGAAGTGCGCGATGCAGAATGCTGAGGAAGCCGGCGTTTCGGATTATATACATTTTCAGGCGAGAGGTGTAAAGGACCTCAGCAGTCCGAAGTCTTACGGTTTTATCATAACCAATCCGCCGTATGGTGAGAGACTTGAGGAAAAGGAGGCACTTCCTGAGCTTTATAGTATAATAGGTGAGAGGTATGCTTCGCTGGATAAGTGGTCTATGTTTCTTATTACCTCTTATGAGGAGGCGGAGCGTTATATAGGCAGGAAGGCTGATAAAAATCGCAAGATATATAACGGAATGATCAAGTCGTATTATTATCAGTTTATGGGACCGAAGCCACCTAAGAAGGGCTGATAATTGGACTTTTTATTGCAGGGGAATTATTTTGAAAAAGCTGTTAGTTTTGATGCTGTTTGCACTAATTGGAGTGACGGCATTTCTATACCTTTCCGGTAAAAAGCCGGGAACTATAAAAAAGAATAGTGATTTTGATAAGTCAGTTAATGGGCTTATGGATCTTCAGCTGGAACACTTTCGCGATAATCCCGTCGATCTTCAGGTTGAGGAAAAAAGTATCAGCTCCTTTGGCTATGATGTAAAATTGGAAGAGGGACTGAGGTTATTTGTTCCTGAGAGTTTTATGGAGGACATCATGGGCTGTTCAGTGCTTGAATATAACGACGGCCATGTGACAGTTGATAGAGCGGATGTAACGCTTGAGTTTAAGCCTGAGGACCTTCTGACCGGTGAAAATGGTTACTATGTTCCAATCAATGAATCAGCGGAGATGCTGGGATACAAGATAAACTATTCCTTTAGCAAGGGCTTTGTAAACTTCACGAACACGGATGGTGGTAATTATCTTCCAACGTCCTATGATTTGAGGGATCGAGGCAGAGTTACACCTGTCAGGGATCAGGGTGAGTTCGGAACGTGCTGGGCTTTTGCATCTCTGGGAGCACTTGAGACAGTTACTATGCCTAAGGAAGAGAATATATACTCTGTGGATCATATGTCTCATAATAATGGCTTTAGTCTGGATCTTAGCGAGGGTGGCGAGCACACAATGAGTATCGCTTATATGGCTGCATGGAATGGACCGGTTCTTGATAAGGATGATCCATACGGGGATGGTGAATCAAATGCCGACCTTACTGCTGTTAAGCATCTCGAGGAAGCTATCATAATTGATAACAGGGATGATGAAAAAATCAAGAGTGCGATTTTCAAGTATGGTGGAGTGGAGTCATCTGTTTATCTTGAGATGCCATATGGGTATGAAAGCAGTGAGTATTATGATGCAACAAACGCAAGCTATTACTATGATGGTGAACAGAAGTCGACGCACGATCTTGTAATTGTTGGTTGGGATGATAACTATCCTAAAGAAAGATTCAAGAAGGTTCCAAGCAGGGACGGAGCCTATATCTGCAAGAACAGCTGGGGAGAAGGCTTTGGAGAAGATGGATTCTTCTATGTTTCATACGATGATACAAACATCTGTCAGAAATCGATCGTTTATACCAGACTAGGCGAAGCCGACAATTACGATAACATCTATCAGTCAGATAAGCTTGGATGGCTGGGGCAGATGGGCTTCAATAAGGATAGTGCTTATTTTGCAAATGTATATACTGCCGAATCAGATGAAACCCTTGAGGCGGTTTCCTTCTACGCCACAGGTGATAATACCACCTTCAAGGTATTTATAGTTGAAGACTATAAGGATATGCAGTCACTTAATGGTGGAAGGAAGGAGATAGGAAAGGGCGAGACGAGATATGCAGGCTATTACAGCGTGGATCTGACTCAAAAGGTTGAGCTGAAAAAAGGTCAGAAATATGCAATAATAATGAGTATCAAAACTCCCGGCAGTGAACGTCCTATTGCTATTGAGTGTGATGCCGGAGAAAGAACGAAGGATTTCGACATCACAGATGGTGAGGGATATATGAGTCTCTACGGAGAGAACTGGATGAGAGCCGAGGATAATGAAGCAAATATATGCCTGAAGGCATTTACTAATGATAGGTAAGTCAATGGAAAGTCAGTGTTGACGGTTCTTTTTGACTTATCTTTATGAGAGGAATAAAAAAATGGATAAACTGATTTTTGCAACCGGAAATATGAATAAGCTGAGAGAGATAAAGCAGATACTTGCAGGTCTTGATTATGAGATCCTTTCTATGAAGGAAGCCGGCGTGGATATTGATATAGTAGAGGACGGAAAGACATTTGAAGAGAATGCTCTTATAAAGGCAAGAGCTGTCTGCAAGGCGAGTGGACATCTTGCACTTGCGGATGATTCCGGACTTGAGGTTGATGCTCTGGGAAAGGAGCCGGGAATCTACTCAGCGAGATATATGGGTGAGGATACTTCTTACGATATAAAGAATCAGAATATAATCGACAGGTTAAGTGGGGTTCCTGATGAGGAGAGGACAGCACGTTTCGTTTGTGCTATGGCAGCTGTTTTTCCGGATGGAACGGAAAAAACATTTGTAAGGACTATGGAAGGTCGTATTGGCTATGAGATAGCAGGGGAGAATGGTTTTGGTTATGATCCGATTTTCTTCCTGCCGGAGTACGGAAAGACTTCAGCTGAAATCAGTCCTGAGGAGAAAAATGCAATAAGTCACAGGGGCAAGGCTCTGAGAGCATTAGCTGATTATTTGAAGACAAAGTAAGAGAAGCTTATATAAAGAAGGACGCAAAAAGATAATGAATAGTACAGTTGTTATTTCAAAAAAGAATCAGGTGGGACCGGATTTTGTACCCTATGGACTTTCGCTTATTATTGATTTAAAGGATAGATGCTTTGATGTTAGATATGAAGACGAGCTGATGAATCGATATGCTTTAAGAGCTGCTAATCAGATGTTTAAGGATGCGTTAGAGCATGGAGTCGGAAGGTTTATGCTTACGAGTGCATTTCGTTCATATAGTACTCAGGTTCTTATCTATGACAGTAATGAAGATAAAAGATATGTTGCAAAGCCGGGGCAGAGCGAGCATCATACCGGTTATGCTTTTGATCTTTATTATGATAAGGAAGATCCGTCAGTAGAGGAACGTTTTCAGTATCTGTATGATAATTGCTACAAATATGGAATCATACTCAGATACCCTTCAGACAAGGAGGATATAACAGGCTTTCCTTATGAGCCATGGCATTTCAGATTTGTAGGAAAAAGGGCAGCGGCGTATATTCATAAGCATGGACTCTGTTTAGAGGAATATGTTAACAGATGAGTCTTCGAAGCAAGAGGATTATCAAATGATTAAAAAGATACTTATAGTTAGTGATTCGCATGGGAATAGTAAAAATATAAAGCTTGCGATAGATCGCGAGATGCCGGATATGTTGATCCACCTTGGGGATATCGAGGATGATCCGGAGGAGATTTGCGGATGGCTGGATAAGGCTGCCAGGGTATGGAATGCAAAGTCCGGTGAAACGGATGGAAAAAAGGGCCTTCCTATTCCTGCCGTTTTTATAGAAGGAAATTGCGATAGATATAGATATGGGAGAATAGGTGCTGAAGATCCACTGAAGAAGGTTTCTGTTTTTAGGGTGAATGGTCACGGATTTTACTGTACTCACGGGCACCGAGAAGGAGTTAATTACGGACTGGACAATCTATATTATAGTGCTCTGGAGAACAATTGTGACATAGCGATGTATGGCCATACACATGTGCCGTTTGATGAATTTTTTGAAAATAGTTCGGATGCTCGTTCTGATGAATCGGATAATACGATAAGGGGAGTCAGAGTACTTAATCCCGGAAGCGTGTCACTTCCTCGTGGAGGAAACAGAAAGAGCTATATGGTTATGACATTTGAAGAAGTTGGGAGCTATGAGGTAGAGCTCAAGTATTTGTGATTTTATAGTTTTAGTAAGTGGCAGAACTGATAATAAATTAGTGAGGTGTAGTAGTGAAAAAAGGCGATTTAGTTGAGGGTATAATTGATAAGTACAGCTTTCCGAACAAGGGAAGCTTTCTTCATATAGAAGAGCAGAAGGATAGTTCCGGAGAAAATGTGATCAAAACGATTGAACGTAGAATAACAGTTAAGGGTGCGCTTCCGGGACAGACTGTAAAGGCGCGGATAAAAAAGAAAAAGGAAGGCAGTGCAGAGGCAATTCTTTTTGATGTTATGAAAAAATCTCCTCAGGAAACAAAGAAGCCGATGTGTAATCATTTCTACAGCTGTGGTGGATGCACATATCAGACATTTGCATATACCAACCAGCTGAAGCTGAAGGAGCAGATGGTGAAGGATGTGCTGGCACCTGTAATTCCATCACTTGGCGAGAGTGATGAGGCAAAGGCTGCTGAAACAGGCTTCACATGGGAAGGAATCCTCGCATCTCCTGATCAGTTCAGATACAGAAATAAGATGGAGTTTACATTTGGCGATGCTGAGAAGGATGGACCTCTTACACTTGGACTTCATAGACGTAATTCAACCCACGATATCATAAGTATTGATTCCTGCGCACTTGTAAGTCCTGCGTGGAATGAGATACTGCAATATACTCAGAAGTTTTACCGAAAAAGAGGAGTTCCTCACTATAACAAGAGAACTCACACAGGAGTACTGCGTAATCTGGTTATCCGTGAGTCAGCCACTGATGGAAGCATAATAGTTAATCTTGTTACAACTACTCACCACTCAATAGATGAGTATACAAGAGAGATACCATGGAACGAAAAGCGAAGTGAGACAGTAGATGAGCTCTGCCTTCCTGAGTATGTAGCAGGACTTCTTTCTCTTGGTGAGACATCGCCTGTAGGAATGGATGGATACAGCTCTCACGGATATAACGAAGGTAGGTACGGGAAGAAAAAGAAGAAAGTTATCAGAGATAAAAACGGAGTATTTAAGAATGCGCTGATTGCAGATGAAGAAAAGGGCGGTTCCGGCAAGTTTGAATCACTCTCAAAGTATAACCGTATAGTCGGAGTTCTCTATACAGAGTGTGATACTCTTGCAGATGCCATAATCCCTGATACAGTTACGCTTCTTTACGGAGAGGACTTTCTTATGGAAGAGGTGCTGGGCCTCAAGTTCAAGATATCTCCATTTTCTTTCTTCCAGACAAATACCCGTGGAAGCGAGGTGCTTTATTCTAAGGCCAGAGAATATGCGATGGAAGCAATTGGAAGTAAGACAGGTGTAATCTATGATTTGTATAGCGGAACCGGAACTATCGCTCAGCTCATGTC
Source organism: uncultured Lachnospiraceae bacterium (assembly GCA_902774725.1). Taxonomy (GTDB): domain Bacteria; phylum Bacillota; class Clostridia; order Lachnospirales; family Lachnospiraceae; genus Eubacterium_Q. The sequence goes on along the minus strand of CACYJP010000057.1, from coordinate 26,059 downwards.
GCCTGTCGCAGAAAAAGTATATGGAATTGAAATAGTTGAGGAAGCAGTAGAAGCAGCAAAGGAAAATGCTAAACTGAATAAGCTTACAAACTGCGAATTCATTGCCGGAGATGTGCTGAAGAAGCTTGATGAATTGGAAGAAAAGCCGGATCTTATCATACTTGATCCGCCTAGGGATGGAGTTAATCCAAAAGCACTTAGTAAGATCCTTTCCTATGGTGTGAATAATTTGGTTTACATAAGTTGCAAACCGACTTCGCTTGCAAGAGACCTGGAAATCTTTAAAGCAAACGGATACGAAGTAGTAAAGGGTTGTGCAGTGGATATGTTCCCAAATACGCAGCACGTGGAAAGCTGTGTGCTCCTCGAGCGTGTGAGCAACTGAAAAGCGGATTCTTATGTGAAACTGAATGTGAAGATGGAGGATTACTATCGGATCAAAGATGCAGAAGGTGGTGAAGCGGATGGATAAGGAAAGTGTTATATACGATACTGCAACAATAAGCGATATTCCGGAACTTGTAAGGCTTAGAATTTTGTATATGATTGATGATTTTGGCTCTATAACCGATGAAGAAAGAGCGGGAATGGAAAAACAGCTTCCCGGATATTTCGAGAGAGAACTTGGGAAAAAACTGATCGCATTTGTTGCAAGAGCAGAAGGCGGCTTGTTGCTGCGGCTTATCTGTTGATTATCGAGAAGCCGGCAAATCCATTTTTTCTAAATGGATTGGATTCAGAAGTTCTAAGCGTATACACAGAAGAAGAATACCGTGGTAAAGGAATCTGTACGAGCCTTATGAGCAATATGATTGAATATGCCAGAGAGCATCAGATATGCCGCATTGATCTGGTAGCAACGGATGAAGGATATCCTATATATAAAAAACTTGGGTTTGAAGATAAGGTTCAGAAGTATACAGATATGCGATTAAAATTTTAGAATCCACGCATTGCGACAACTGGCGGTATGTGATATACTACGATTATAAGCACACAATGCGAGGTGATGATATGGATATAGCCAAATCGATAAGAGATTTGAGAGAAAGCACAGGGATGTCACGTAAAGAGTTTTCAGAGCATACGGGTATCCCTGTTCGTACATTGGAAGACTGGGAGGCGGGAAGGAGAACACCACCGGAATACATTCCCAGACTTATTGCTTACCAGTTGAAGTATGAGGAATTGGTGAAAGGGAAGGAAGATAACCTTCTATGAGAGATTTTGATGTAAATCTGGAAACTAATGGGTAAGAAATCATGTATAACGAATTTTTAAAAAAAAGCGAATATGTGGATTACGACGATCCGGATGTCAAAAGTCTAGCTGAACGTTTAAAAGATGAGTCGAAGGACGAATTGTCACTTATAAAGAATACATTTTATTATGTCAGAGATGAGATAAAGCATTCCTGGGATGCGCAGGACAGACGAGTTACCGTATCTGCGAGTGATACACTCAGAGAGGGTGTCGGAATCTGCTGGGCGAAGGCGAATCTGCTGGCGGCTCTTCTTAGAGCAAACGGAATCCCTGCAGGTTTCAGTTATCAGCGTCTGACTCTCGGGGATACGCCCGATACAGGATATTGTATTCATGCGATGAATACAGTTTATGTGAGCAGTCTCGGTAAGTGGATAAGGCTTGATGTCAGAGGAAATAATGAAGGTGTAAATGCCGAGTTTTCAACAGATGAAGAAATCCTTGCTTTTGATATAAAATCCGAAGGCGAGATAGATTATCATGATAATCATTCTTATCCGGATTATGGACTGATGAAGGTTTTAGAAGAAAACACGGATGCAATAGATATGTATCTTCATCATTTGCCGGACCAGTTAACCTACAGTGTTACATATAAGATTGCTTCACCCGATGACATGGAACTCTTGATGAGCAGTCGTCTTGAAATGCTTAAGGTGGTAAATGACCTGGATTATACATATGAATATAGTGATGAGATAGTAAAGAGCAGCAGAGAATATTTTGAAAAAGGGGATCATACAACGGTTCTTGCTATGGACGGAAAAAGAGTTATAGGTTGTGCATCGATCTGCTACATGTATATAATGCCTACCTTTGATCATCCGACCGGAAAGCGTGCTCATCTCATGAATGTATATACCATGAAAGAATGGCAGAGACAGGGCATCGCGAGGAAAATGGTATCGATGCTGATAGACGAGGCTTGGAAAAGAGGAGCTACTGAAATCAGTCTTGATGCTACAGAGGAAGGGCGTCCACTATATGAAAGCCTTGGATTTGCCCCATCCAAAGAAGGTATGGTTCTTGTAAAATAACAAAATATAGCAGAATTCAAATTGCGCTGTTGGTTTGTTTTGTCACCTTAGATATTGACCGTTGAAACGGTTGTCCTTTTGGGTTGGAAAAACACCACTGCTTAAAAAGGTTGGTGAAGAAAGGAGTCGTAAATGTTTATAAATAAACTGAATCAGATATATAAGCCGGACCGGTTGCTATATTATATCCCGGTGACTGAAGATGATATCCATGCCTATCCAAAGGGACTGATTCCGGAAAAGGTTAGAGCCTATTCCGGTGCCTTCGGCACATACGATTATCCTGGAGTATTCTTTGTAAAATCCCTGGATACTCCTGTGATTGGTATTGAATATAGAATGGATGATGAAAGGATTGCTTATCCGAAGGATATGGAGTGTATCCGTCTTGAGGCTTCTTTTTTCTATTCTGTAGAAATGGAAAATGAAATCGAGATAGATCGAGAGTCAGTTGTAGAACTTTTTAGTTGTTTTGCGAAGGATGATGATGCTCATAGGATATATAGTGATCTTTCTATCAAGGATGAATCGGATGTAATAGCTGTATTTAGTGATTCCAAAAAACTGCGTATGATATATGAGAGCAGACTGGAGGGTGAGAAAGCTAGATATATCATTGCCGATGATCATGAATGGTTCGAGAAAAAAGAACTATATAAAATGGCTTTCTTCGATCCTATTACCGGGCATTATAACTGGAACCATCTGGTTTCTTTTCTTGAGATGCCTACAGACGCTGGAATCAACGATTACGCCTTTGTACATTTCGATATCAAGGAGTTTCGCGTTATAAATGAAGTATACGGACATATTGCGGCCAATGAAGTGCTTTCCAACGTGGTCAAGGCTATGAACGAGGCTGATTTTGTTTATGCAAGTGCAAGATGTCATAATGACAATTTTGCTATGATGATAAAGGATATGCCGGAGGAGGAAACCATAGAGGTTCTGACCCGTTTCTTTGATTCTATCTCTCAGCTTAGGGAGGATCCGGACTACCATATCTATTACAGATGCGGCGTGGTGCCGATGCAAAAAACGATAATTGCAGGAAACAGAGTGGCTGATGCAGGAAAGATGGCCCAGGCTTTGGGTGTTGATAAAAATAAGACGGAGATCATCATCTATACGGATCAGATGCATGATAATATCACCTGGGGTAATTTCATCAAGGCTTATATGGATGCGGCCATAGCAAGGGATGAGTTTCTGGTTTATCTGCAGCCTAAGTTTGATATCCGAAAGAATGAATTAAAAGGAGCTGAGGCTCTGATAAGATGGAATTATAAGAATAAAGAAATCATGTCGCCGGGTAGGTTTATTCCGTTTTTTGAAAAGGATGGTTCCATCGGCAAAATTGATGATATAGTTCTGACAAAGGTATGCGCCGCTTTGGCGAAGTGGAAGAAAGAGGGAAAGAATCTTCATCCTATTTCGGTTAACCTTTCGAGGAAAAGACTTTTTGATGAAAATCTTATTGATCACCTGACACAGATTGTAGACAGCTATGGTGTGAGTCGGGAGCTTATTGATTTTGAACTTACGGAAAGTGCTACCTATGACAATACAGATCATATGATTCGTGTTCTGGAGGAGCTTCGAAGTAAGGGCTTTAAGATATCCATGGATGATTTCGGAACCGGATACTCATCTCTTTCACTTCTTACAGAGATGCCTATTGATACATTGAAAATAGACAAGAGCTTTGTAGATAAGATCGGAGTGGAGGAAGAACGTGAAGAAGATGTTACGGTAATCCGCCTCATTATAACTCTTGCCGGAGAACTGGGTTTTGAGTGCCTGGCAGAAGGGGCAGAGTATAAACAGCAGATTGACCGTCTAGCTGCACTGGGATGTGATGTTGTGCAGGGCTATTATTACAGTAAGCCTATACCAATAGAAGAATTTGATAGAAAATATTTAGGGGTGCGATAGTATGAAGTGATACAGGGATGGTATTAGGAGATTTTTATTTAGGTTATGAAGACAGAAAAGAAATGTATGTTACTGATGGGTTCATTCTATGCGATGAACTGCGTGATAATAAGCTACGCAGCTTATTATCTTGGGAAAATCGGATTCAGCGACCGACTTATAGGGATAATAGTCGCACTGGCCTGTTTCGTTGGTGCTGTTTTTCAGGTGGTAGCAGGAAGAGTGGCAGATAAAAGTCCAAAATGGTATTGGAAGAATCAGCTCATTATATATGTATCAGCCGAGCTGCTTCTTATTACGCTGCTTCTTGTTTTCAGGAATTTGGTTATTACGGGGATTATTTACGGGATAAGTATAATGCTTATTCTATTGATAATGCCTATGGCAAATACCGCTTGTTTTTATTATTCATCGAGAGGTGTACCGGTTAATTTCGGAGTGGTCAGAGGTATAGGCTCAGTAGCGTTTGCGGTCGCATCATTTGCAGTAGGAAAAATGACAGGAGACTGGGGAAGCATTGTAGTACCGGTATCAGGTATAGTTCTTGGAGTCATACTGCTTTTCACGGTAATCAGCATGCCGCAAATAAAGTCAGATATCATAACTGGCGGTGATCAGGATGTAAAAGCTACCCAGGGTAGCAAAAGCTTCGTTAGAAAATATCCTGTGTTTATTGTTATGGCCATAGGAATGATACTGGTTCTCGTTCTTCATAACATGGTAAATATATATTTGATAAGAATAGTGGAAAATGTAGGCGGAAACAGTTCATCTCTGGGAATGGCTCTTGGTATAGCTTCTATTTCTGAAATACCGGTTTTGTTTCTTTATAATAAAGTGGCGGGTAAAAAAGAAAAATCCGCTGCAACCTTTATAATGATCGCATGCGCATTTTTCGTTTTACGTGGAGTATTATATATAATTTCCAAAAACATAATAATGGTTTACATAACACAGTTTATCCAGGGCGTATCCTATGGGCTTCTCACTGTTGCCAAGGCCAGCTATGCAAGTCAGGTAATAGATAGAGAAGATGAAACAACCGGACAGTCAGTTATGACAGTGACGGATGCCCTGAGTGTAGTTTCCGGAAGCTTTCTCGGAGGCATACTGGTTGACCGGGGTGGAATAAGCCTTATGCTTTGGGTAAGCTTTGTTATGGCGGCTATCGGAGCTGTAGTAGCATTTTTGGCAGGACGTAAAAGCCGGAGCTAACTAGATCCATTTGTTCTTTCCGTCTTCAGGCATTCCGGCGAGAATCAGACCGCCGTCCACATTTATAGTTACTCCTGTGATATAAGATGCTTTATCTGAGGCAAGGAAGCATACTGCATTTGCAATGTCCTCTGGAAGACCGCTTCTTCCCAGAGGGATACACTCGCCCAGTTCATCCCAGAAATCAGGGATGCTTTCTGCTTCTTCAGGAGTCACATCTCTAAAGGCTTCCTTCCAGTAATAATCTGAAACAGTCGGATTCTTTACCGCGGCTATTTCCTTCTTTGTTCTTACTCTGATTGCACCCGGAGCAACGCTGTTTATTCTGATACCGTATGGAGCAACATCCAGAGCAAAGCATTTTATGGATTGTTTTAATCCTGCTTTCGCTGCCTCATAGATGCCTGCGTTAGGATAAGCTCTTTCTCCTCTTGTTGACGCGATATTTACGATGTTACCCTTTACTTTGTTTTTAATCATATAGGCAGCGGCTTCGTGCATAAGAACTATATATGCCCTCAGCGACAGGGATAGGATATAGTCTGTATGCTCCTCTTTAAGATCCTGAAGTGACTCGGGAATACTTGCGGCAGCATTGTTTACCAGAAGATCCAGGCCTCCGAGACAAGCGACTGCTTCTTCAAAAAATAAACGTGGGGCGTCCTTCTGGGAGAGGTCAGCCTTGAAAAATGTAATCTTTCCTCCCTCTGCTTCAATCTCATTTTTTACTATCTCCGCAAGCTTTTCGTCAGAATAAAAAGAAGATGCTATCTCATAGCCTTCCTTTGCGAGTGCTTTTACCAAACCTTTTCCTATTCCGGATTCACCACCGGTTACAATAGCTTTTTTCATATATTTCTCCTGTTTATTTATTGCTAATTTTTCTGTTTTACTATGATTTGACATATTTGATTTGACATACGGATTGCTCCATACTTCGTATGCTTGCAATCAGGAATGCATTTTGACTTTTGACACTATGTCATATCATATCCTTGTATGAGCCTTCGCTGGCTCCCGGAATAACAACAAATTCAGTATATTTTTCAAAAACCTTAATGCCGCCTTCGTGCATCCATCCGCCTATCGCATATTTGTAGCCCAGCTCCATCATATGTTTACATATGGAGATGTACAGAGCTCCGGCGATGTTGTTACCTCTATGCTCAGGACTGACGCCTAATGGTCCGACAAAATCCTTAGTAGTAGCTTCGCAGCACATAAATCCTACTATTTCTTCTCCCTTTGTACAGATAAAGCAATGCTGACCTAAAAGAGCAGGAAGCGCCTCGTCAGCCCATGATGAATGTACAGTTTCAGGCGGGAAGTTCTTCTTGATAAAGTCCATAATATAAGAAATGTTCGGAGACATAGCTCTTTTTATTTCATAACCTTTTTTGCGCAGGTTTTCGAATAACTCAGGATCATCCTTAAGTGTCCATAGCTTTATTACAACATCTGATTTATCGGGTATACTCATATTTTTCTCCTTTATATCATAGTATTTAATAAACTTGTGGTTATATAAGATTAAAGTGCTTTAGAGCTTTTTCAATTCCATCATCATCGATATCCGCAGTTACGTAGTCGGCTATTTCTTTTAATGCATCCTTTGCATTGCCGAGAGCTACACCGATGCCGACGAATTTTAGCATCCTTATATCATTTTCGCCGTCGCCAAATGCCATTGTTTCTTCTTGTTTAATTCCGTATCTGTCTATGTAGTTCTTTATGCCTACATCTTTTCCGCTTCCCTTCGCAACTATGTCGACGCCGGTTTCATGCCAAGATGTAACGTCTGAGTGGTCAAGAAGCTTTGTAAGCATTTCGCGTTGTCTGTCATTTACAAAGGCTGATACCTGATAGACCTTTTCCCTGCGATATACTTGTACAGGAGGGACAGCTTCGTTTGCGTCAGCCTGAGTTTTGGTGACAGTTTCATTTACTATGTTTTGTGCCAGACCATTTTCAGTTATTATAGTGATTGGTATTTTTTCTGCTAAAAATATCATCTTAAGTATATCAGTATCTTCGTCCGGTATCGGTGTGCCGGAAAATATATTGAACTCTGAGTCGTAGCAGAGCATACCATTCAGAGTGAGATATCCATCAAAGGGTATATCTGAGACGGGGAGATTTTGATAGTCAGAAAGCGAACGTCCGGTACAAACGATAGTTTTAATTCCATTTTGTCTAAGACGCGCCAGAGCGTCCTTTGCACTGTCCGGAACTTTGTTCGTTGTATGTGAAAACAAAGTTCCGTCTATATCAAAAAAACATGCTTTTATCATTACATTACCCCGTTGGATTCATATAGATTCTTATATACTTGTAGTATTAATACTTCCACTAAACATTATTGATTATAACATCTATCATCTAAGATGTAACGCTGTAATTCTGCTCGAATTATTCGATGTACTATGATATTATGAGCATAGTTAAAAAAGGAAAAAACGGTAAATGAGGTATCGATAATGGATAGAGAAAAAAACGCTGCCTTTAATGAAGTTTTAAGGAGAAAAATCAGTGAAACGTTGGGGGAACCAATTGAAGAAGGAATTGATGCGGATGACCTGATGTTTGATCTGGGGATGCGTTATCTGAGAATGATAAACTCTGAAAAGAGGGATAAAGCTAATAAAATGGCGAGTCAGCTTTCACTTTGGAAGAAGGATGCAGCTTCGAAGAAGGCACTGGTTGATTATGTAGATTCCGTAACAGAGCAGGGTGGACCTGATTATATTCCGCCACAGGATCGTATCGCTGTATTCGATCTCGATGGAACACTTTATTGTGAGTCCGATCCTACATGGTTTGATTTTATGCTGTATAAGCATAGAGTTTTGGAGGATGAAGCGTATAAGGGAAAGGCAACAGATCATGAAATAGAGGTTGCTAAAACAGTTCAGTCTGTTATAGATACAGGTGTTGTGCCGGCTGGATTTGAGGTGGAAATCGGACACTGCATTGCCAGGGTGTTTGCCGGAATGACTGTCAGAGACTTTTCGTTCTATGTCAGAGACTATGCAGAGAGACCATCGCCGGGATATGATGGTATGAAGGTTGGCGAAGCATTTTACCAGCCTATGATTCAGGTCATAGATTATTTGCAGGATAATGGATTTGCGGTTTATGTGTGCAGTGGAAGTGACAGACTTGTTATTCGAGGTCTTGTAGAGGGAGGGCTTATTCTTTCTGCAAGATATGTAATCGGAACTGAAGAATTGATATCCGCAAAAAATCAAGGTGAAAAACCGGGTGCGGAATATGTGCTTGGCAAGGAAGAAGACCTTGTTCTTAGTGGAAAAATCGCTGAGAAAAATCTGAAGATGACAAAGGTTTCGATGATTGCTCAGCAAATAGGCCAGTGCCCTGTTTTGTCATTTGGTAACGGTGCCGGTGATATCAGCATGACAAACTATGTCATGGGAAATAAGAAGTATAAAACTGCCGCATTTTTCGTTTGCTGTGATGATGAAATAAGAGAAAGCGGAAGTATGGAAAAAGCAAAGAAGGTTTACGACTTTTGTTCGGAAAACGGGTGGGTTCCGATTTCAATGAAGAATGACTGGCTGACAGTTTTCGGAGATGGAGTTACGAAGAAAGATTGAGGAGATTTTATAGCTGATGGTCATCCTGCAAAACTGAATTCTAAAGCTTATGGCATTGGTATACTTGTTTTTTTTCAGATAAATAAGGGGGATATATGAAGGAAATATCAATTACAGAAATAGAGAATATTAAAATCGGACAGGTTGAGGATGTGAAGGGGGGAACCGGTGTCACGGCTTTTGTTTCAGAGGAAGGAATGAGAGCGGGTGTTGATGTCAGAGGCGGCGGCCCTGCGTCAAGAGAAACTCAGCTTCTGAATCCACTTATGGCAGCTGACAAGATACATGCTATTTTGCTTGGAGGTGGTAGTGCATTTGGACTGGGTGCAGCAAGTGGTGCTATGAAGTATCTTGAAGAAAAGGGAGTTGGATTTGACGTTGGAGTAACAAAGGTTCCGCTCGTCTGCCAGTCAGATATATTTGATCTGACGGTGGGAGATACATTTGTAAGACCTGATGCTGAGATGGGTTATGCGGCGGCAAAGGCTGCTATCGAAGGTCCGAATTACCGTGATGGTAATTATGGTGCAGGCTGCGGAGCAACTGTCGGAAAGCTGGCAGGCATGGAGACCTGTATGAAGACCGGAATAGGAAGCTATGCAGTAAGTATCGGTGAGCTTCAGGTAGGTGCGGTTGTTGTGCTTAATTCTCTCGGAGATATCTATGATTGGAAGAATGGAAAACAGATTGCCGGACTTCTAAGCGAGGATAAAAAGAGTCTCAGAAGCACTATAGAAATGATGAAGCATAAGACTGAGGTTGTGGAAAATAAGTTCGTGGGTAACACTACGATCACTGTTGTTATGACCAATGCGAGGTTTGAAAAGGCTCAGCTCTGCAAAATAGCAGGAATGGCTCATGACGGTTATGCCCGTTCTATCAATCCTGTTCATACAACAGCGGATGGGGATAGTATTTATGCGGTTTCACTTGGAGATATTGCCGCTGATCAGGATACTGTCGGAACCATTGCTGCAGAGGTTGTGAGTGAAGCGATAATAAGAGCGGTCGAAAATGCAGAAGGAGCTTATGGCTTCCCTGCAGCAGCTGATTTTGACTGGTAGACTCAGATGTTTTCTATCTGCCAATCAATCGGAGTTACACCGTTTTTCTCAAGGTATTCATTTGCCTTGCTGAAATGTCTGCATCCGAAGAAGCCTCTGTAAGCAGAAAGAGGAGATGGGTGCGGTGCCTCAAGTATAAGGTGCTGAGGATTGTCTAACATAGCCTTTTTGCTACGCGCAAAGCTACCCCAGAGCAGGAAGACTATCGGGCGATCCTCAGCATTTAGTTTTTTAATTACGGCGTCCGTGAACTGCTCCCAGCCCTTGTTCTGATGTGACGCTGCCTGGTGTGCACGCACTGTAAGAACAGCGTTAAGAAGCAGTACTCCCTGCTCAGCCCACTTAACAAGATATCCGTTGTTCGGAATATAACATCCGAGATCTGTTTCGAGTTCTTTATATATGTTTTGAAGTGATGGAGGAATATCCACACCCGGCTTAACGGAAAATGAGAGACCGTGAGCCTGCCCCGGCTCGTGATATGGATCCTGTCCTATTATCACTACCTTCACATCCTTAAGTGGGGTCAGGTGAAATGCATTGAAGATATCATCTCCCGGGGGATAGACAGTTCCTGATGCATACTCCCTTCCGACAAAATCAAATAATTTTTTGTAATATTCTTTTCTGTATTCTTCCTTAAGGGCATCGGCCCAGTCGTTTGTAATAGGTGGCATGATTACTCCTCATAATTATTAGTAAAAATCATTTATCATATATGCGAGAATATGTTACCATAAAGAAAGAGATTATTCAAAACAGGGGGTGTGAAATGCTAAAGAAAACAAACGCTATCCTTGCATTAATATCCGTATTTTTGCTTTTGACTCATGTAGTTTATGAGATATGGAGCTATATGTCATTTTATTATAATCCGGGTATGACGGTGCTCATAGCCTATGGGTTTGTTACGTGTGTAATGCTTCACATGGTTATTTCCGTTTTTATTGTTGCATATAAGCATGATGGAGACGCACTTGGTAAATATCCGAAGAAGAATATTCGTACTATCATTCAACGTGCAAGCGCAGCCGGTATTTTAGTGCTTCTTCCGTTTCATATCAAGACAGGTGACTGGGTTACATCACATTTTGGTGGAACCGTATTTTTTATCGTTCTGATCGTACTCGGGGTACTTTTCTGGGCATTTACATTTCTTCATGTGGGTTCGTCCTTAACAAGGGCTCTCATAACTCTTGGTATCATCAAGGAAAGAAAAACACAGAAAATAATCGACTGGATAGTCTGGGTTATCTCGGCAGCTCTTTTTGTTGCATCAGTGATAATAGTGATCAAGACACAGGTGATTCTGTTTAATATGAAACAGGTGTAAAAGTCAAAAACGATAATCAAAAGTTACGAGGTTTTTATGGGTAAGGTTTTGATAATAGGTGCTGGTGTATCGGGGCTTAGTGCTGCAATATCGCTGGCTGAAAGAGGTATAAAGTCTGTTATTATATCGCCGTTTCCGTCGGAGAGGGCGCAGTCTGTTATGGCTGCGGGAGGAATAAATGCAATAAACACCAAAGTAGGAGACAGTACTAAGCAACACGTCGAGGATACTCTTAGCGGTGGCTGTGATATAGCCGGTCGAGAAGCTATAGAGGGGCTATGCTCGAGTGCTCCTGAAATCGTACGTCAGCTTGAGTGCATAGGTATGGTATTTACCAGAGATGAAGAGGGTGAGTTGGCAAGGAGAGCCTTTGGTGGTCAGACTTATAAAAGGACGTGCTACTCCGGTGCCCTGACGGGTAAGCATATGGTTTCAGCTATGGTCATGAAGTGTCGTCAGTTTGAAGCTTCGGGACTTATTGAAAGACTTCTTTGGACGGATTTTCATTCGTGTCTTATAAAAGACGGAAAAGCTTATGGTGCGCTGATTTTTAATGAGGCGACGAGAGAGCTGGTTCCGATGTATGCGGATGCGGTGATCATGGCGACCGGTGGACAAAATGCTATGTTTGGTAAGACAACAGGTTCAACTACCTGTGACGGATATGCTGCCGGAAGGCTTTTTATGCAGGGAGTTTCTCTTAAGAATCTTGAGTTCATTCAGTATCATCCTACAACAATTGAAACATATCACAAAAGAATGCTCGTATCTGAGGCTGCTCGTGGAGAAGGTGGACGTCTTTTCTATGAGAAGGACGGTAAAAGGGTGTACTTTATGGAGGATAAGTTTGGACCGAACGGTAACCTCATGCCGCGTGATATAGTATCGAAGAGTATGTATGAGCTGGGAGAACAGGTGTTTTTGGATGTAAGCTTTCTTGGTAGGAAGCTTATAGACGAACGACTTGCTGAGGTAAGAGACATTTGCAAAAAGTATCGAGGAATCGATATAACTAAGGAACCTATTCCTGTTGAACCATCTGTTCATTTCTTTATGGGTGGTATTGCAGTGAATAATAATCATGAAACTAACATAAAGGGACTCTATGCGGTCGGGGAGTGTGCTTCTATTTATCATGGAGCGAACCGTCTCGGGGGGAATTCTCTTCTTGCTGCTTTTTACGGCGGTCAGGTTGCGGCAAGAAGCATTTCACATTTTGCTTCTGAGGAAACTGAAAAACTGAGAAAGGCCGGAGAGACAAAGAGTAAATTCCCAGTGATGTATATAAGGGATATGCTTGCGGAGGATATGAATAAATATCTTGGAATTGCCCGTACAGAGAAGGAGCTCCTAAAGGGAAGGGAGGCGCTGGACTTTTATCTCGATGCGGCATCGAAGCTTAATTATGATAGAAATGTACTTCCGTATTTTAATTACAGTCTGCAGGGAATACTAGTGCTTGCAAAGGCGGTTCTGATATCTGCGATTTCAAGGAAGGAAACCAGAGGTGCACATTTCAGAACAGATTATCCTGAAAGAGATGATAATTATGCTGCGGCGTCAATAATTAGCTTTAATGATGGCGCGTATGATCTGCACTATGATTTTGAGAAGAAGTTTGAGAAATGATGTGAGAAATGATGTGAGAAATGATATGAGAAGAGGCAGGAGATAAGGTTTATGATAGTTACGATTAAAAGACAGTTATCCCCTCAGTCAGAACCGTATTGGGAATCCTTTAATTATGAAGGCCCTGAAGATAATACTGTGGCGGGTGTCCTGGCGATTCTGAATTACAGAGATGATATATATGATATAGACGGGAAGGAAAGCAGAAGAATAAACTGGGAGTGCTCCTGCATGCAGGGGATCTGCGGTGGTTGTGCCATGGTCATTAACGGAAGTCCGGCCCTGGCGTGTGAAACCTTTATTTCTAAGCTTATGAATAAGAAACAAAGGGACGGAAAAAAAGAATTTCGTTTAACGCTGGAACCGCTCAGAAAGTTTAATGTTGTAAGTGATCTGGTTGTTGACCGAAGCGTTATTTTTGATAGAAGCAGAGAGGCTGAGATCTATCTGGAAAGGTATGAAAAGTCGTCACCTAGGGAATACGCACATCAGTATCAGGCAGCGAAATGTCTCAAATGCGGACTTTGTCTTGAGGTGTGTCCTAACTATGTAAAGGGTGACAGATTTCTCGGTGCACCTGCTGCTAATGACTGCTATCTGGTTGCATCACAGAGCGGCGGAGACACTGAAAGAATAAAAAAGATATATGAAGAGGTATTTGCGAGTGGCTGCTCAAAGGCTATGTCATGTATGGATGTATGTCCGATGAATATTCCGACTTTATCATCTATGGCAAAGATGAATAGCGGTGCGGTTAATCGTAATCTCAAACACAAGAAAACCAAATGACACAGGGGATTATTTTGTGTTATTATAAAGAGTGGAATTTTAAAAACAGAACCAATTTATAAATAGATATAATAAGAGGGGGCTTTTAAATGTTTTGTCCATATTGCGGTAGTAAAAAAACAGATGGTGTAGATGTTTGTCCGATGTGTGGAAGAGTTGATCCAGAGGCACCTCAAAGCTACGATGATTCTGAGGATGCGACAAGAGTTATTAACGGATCAGAGCTTGAAGAAATTGAGAAGAAAATGAATCAGGGAACCCAGCCGGGGATGGAGTGGCAGCAGAATGTTCAGCAGCAGAGCTTCCAGCAGCAGGGAATGCCACAGCAAAGCTTCCAGCAACAGGGAATGCCACAGCAGAGCTTCCAGCAGCAATAAACAGAAAAAAAAAAAAAAAAAGAAAAAGAAAAAAAAGAGTAAAAAGGGTCTTATCATTGGGCTCATAATAGCAGCAATTTTACTGATAGGTGGCGGACTGACTGCTTTCTTTTTGTTAAGAGGCGGTTATTCATCGCCGGAAGCTGCTACCGAGGCTGCTCTTAAGGCGATGTCAGATAAGGATGCAGAAGCCTTTGCTGATACTTTATCTGATGATATGTATGACAAGCTATGTGACTTTGTAGCTGATGAGGATTTTAATGGTAGTCCTTTTGTTGGTCTCAAGAAAACCGATGGCAAAGCATTTAAGAAGAGCCTCATAAATCTGCTCAGTACTTTATATAAAAGTAAAATAGGCGACTTAAACTATGAAAAGATTAATTATGATTATGAAATAATAGATACAATGGAAATGGATGATGATGACCTTGATGATTTTGAGGAGACGATGGATCTTTATGAGGATTATGATGAACTGATGCTTGTTCGGGCGAAGATTACAGTGAGTTTTAATGGTGAAGAGGACTCCGAAGAAATCGTTGATATCTGCTATAAGGAGGGCGGAAGATGGTATTCCTCTATGGTTATCCAGACGGTAGCACCGGCTTTTTTGAGATATGTAAATAAGTCCTCAAAGTGTGATGATGTAGCTGCGGCTGAAACGATTAATTCAGCTTGTCAGGCGGCTCTTGCGAATGAAGATGCTTATGACGAGGTTGCGGATACTATGAGTAGCGATGAAGGAACGGTTATTGCAACTGCAGCGGAAGGGGAACCGTTTAAGAGTACAGGTGCGAGTGGTATAAAGAATAATGAAGCAGTATTTCTTTCGGAACTTAATGCCGGTGTTGGAGGAACAGCTCCGAAAATAAAATACAAAAAAGAAGGCGCGGCTTACTGGACTGTGGGAATGAATAGTGCCGGAAAGCCTGTTGTATGGCTCGGAACATCTGAGGGTGATACAACCTGGAAGCTTCAGCCTGAAATTTGCCCGGAGTATAAATAATAGAATATAGAAGATAGATTATAGAATATAAAATATAGATTATAATAAAAAGTATTGTTATTAAATACAGTATAAATGATCATTGAGACAGGAGACAGTATATGAGCTATGTTGTAAAAACTCAGTCTGTTATGGACAGTGTAAATACGGTTATAAAGGGTAAGGAAAATGTTGTAAGAAAGGTTCTTGCAGCTGTAATCGCGGGCGGACACATCCTTATGGAGGATATTCCCGGAGTAGGAAAAACAACACTTGCGATGGCTTTTGCAAAATCGCTTTCTATGGAGTATAAGAGAGTTCAGTTTACCCCGGATGCACTTCCCAGTGATATCCTTGGATTCTCTATGTATAACTCTGCAACAAAGGAATTTGAATATAGACCCGGTTCTGTTTTCTGTAATCTTTTCCTCGCAGATGAGATAAACCGTACATCTCCAAAAACTCAGTCGGCACTGCTTGAGGTTATGGAGGAAGGAACTGCAACGGTTGACGGTGTAACCAGAAAGCTTCCGGATCCTTTTGTGGTTATTGCGACGGAGAATCCGTATGGTTCATCAGGAACACAGATGCTTCCTGAGTCCCAGCTCGATAGATTTATGGTATGTCTTTCTATGGGCTATCCGGCACATCGTGATGCGGTTGAAATCCTTAAGGGAAATGCGCTTAATCCTATTTCTCACGTTCAGAGTGTGATGGGAATTGAAGAGATGATCGAGCTTAGAAAAATGTGTAACGATATGTTCATCCGTGATGAGATATATGAATACATCGTAAATCTTGTAGAGGAAACCAGAAAAAATGATATGTTCTCAATGGGAGCAAGTCCTCGTGGAACAATAGCACTTCTCAACATGGCAAAGGCTATTGCGGTTATCGATGGAAGAGACTTTGTTACCGCCGAGGATGTTCAGGATGTCGTGCCTGATACATTGGGACATAGAGTAAAGCTTGGCCAGAAGGCAAGAGCTCAGGGAATGAATATGGGTACAGCACTTAGAGAACTGGTAAACTACATCCCTGCACCTAGATCATAATCAGCTAATCAGTATAACCTTGTAAATCAGACGAAGTATAGATAAACATATGTCAAAAAAACATTCAGAAAAAAAAGAAAAGAATAATAAGCCTCTGAAAACAAGAGTGCATCCAACCAGGGTGATAGCATACCTGGTTCAGCTTGGTATAATCATTTTCCTGTTTGATTTCCTTAGAAATCATTTTATGATGCTGGCGTTTTCTATCGTTGTTGCAGCGCCGGTTTTAGATATCATAGCTCTTGTTTTCATTTACAGAGGAATAAGTGTAAAGCTCACAGCTCCTGAAAGAGATGTGAGTCGTTTTAATATGGGATATCTGAAGCTGATTCTTTCAAATAAATCCTTCATGGTTTCATATGATGTATGTGCCAGACTATCGGCAGAAAATACATTTTATAACGATGAAAATTCAACTATTATTTCACTTCCCGCTGCTGCAAGAACGGATTATGAGCAGCAAATCCCGGTTAATTATTCTATGAATGGATCATACAGATTCAGTATTCCTGAAATCACCGTAAGAGACTTTCTTGGTTTTGTGTCGCTTAAGAAAAAGGTTGATTCGGTTGCTGAGGTAAATGTTTATCCTGACGGCTATACTGTTGTCGGCTTTGATATGACAGATATGGCAAGAGGAATGACGGAGAGTGAGGAAACAGTGAAGAAGGGACATGATTTCTCCGATGTCTCCGACGTCAGGGAATACATCCCGGGTGACAAGCTGATGAGCATCCACTGGAAGCTTTCTGCGAAAAGAGACATCCTTATGGTTAAGGACAGAGTGTCTATGTCGGATCAGCAGATGATCATACTTACTGAGCTTTCCGGAAGTGATGAAGAGGTGGACGAGATTCTTTCGCTCACATATACGATTATTGTTAAGTTTGTCAGGGAGCAGACGTACGTGCGTCTTACCTGGTGGAGTGAAGCGAATTTTGCGTTTGAAGAGAGACAGATAATGAATCTCGACAATCTGCGAGAGGCGTTCGCGGATATATATTATGAGAAGATATATCCTGATCCGGAGAAGACAAAGGCTTATATGAGAAGTATCAGACCGGAGCTCAAGGCATATGTAAATGTATGTATGAGAAACGGTGAGGCTGATGCAATGATAGTGGAGCAGGATTAGGATAGAATGGGATTAAGATATATAGCAGGACCGGCTTATGAATAATACTGATTATTATAGTTCGTTTAAGCAAAACAAAAAACAGAAAAAACGCAGATGGTCGGCATGGCAGGAGGAAGAAAAGGAGGCTGTGCCTCTTTGTAAGGGCGTAGAGATAGCTGATTCGGTTTATGATATCGAGGAAAACAGATATTATACACTGATACTCAAGGGTCTCATAGTTTACTTTATTACTGCGGGTGGAATCGGATCTTATCTGACAGCACTGAATATCAGCTTCAATCAGATACTGTTTAATTTTGTGATTCTATCAACTGCGATTATCTGTGCGATACTTTATCACAGCTGGAAGTCTGAGAATCTGGGCTATCTGGTATTTTTTGGTGCGTATGCAACAGCAATAATTACGCTGAGTGATTACCTGAACTCCGGTTTCTATGCAATCATGAACATTACCGTAGACTGGGCGTCTATTTATTTTGATACCGAAGGTCTGCAGACGTACAACGAGCGTATTTCAAATAGATATGTAACGATTACCGTTGCAGCGATAATTATAGGTATCGCCGTAAATATACTTCTAAATAACTATATCTTAAGACGTGCGAGATACATAATCGCAATAGGTCTTTCGCTCGTGGTAAATATATTTGTGTTCTATATGGAGCTTGAGCCGGACACCATCTATTCCATAATGGTTCTTGCAGGAATAGTTATGACATTTGTGTTGAAGAGCGGCCGGCATTTCCACTTGAGCAGGCGGGACAGGGTTTTCCGGAAATCGAAAACAGGTCTTACATACGCTCTGGATTTTAAGTCGCTTTGGCAGGGTATGGCAATAGTAGGTCTTGTGGTTCTTATGATAGTCGGTACTATGTCGATAGTTCACGACAAGGTTAATTATGACTCATCAAACAGGCCGAGCGAATACAAGGTTGCCAGCAGAGAAATGTTCCAGAACTTCATCATGCTTGGCTTCTATGGCCTTATTAATTTCTACCCGAACAGCGGTGGTCTTTCGACGGGAGAGCTGGGCGGAGTTTCGTCGATCAGACTGGATTATCAGACTGACCTGACTGTTACATTTACTCCATATAGTAACAGTATGATTTATATACGTAACTTTGTGGGAGACTATTATAAGCCGTATGAAAATTATTGGTATGCTCATGAAGAAAACTATATGAAGGACTCCGGTTACGATGAAGAGGTTAAGGCATTAAAGAAGGCGTATGAGGCAAAGGATGAGTATTCGGCAAGAGGCTATATGACTGTCACAAATGTTGAAGCTCCGTATCTTTCTTATCAGCCTTATTATTCAGATAGTGACAGAAAGCCGATTTCTGTCGGTTCGTCACAAAGCTATACCTATTACCCGATGTATTATGAGAGTGATACGAAAATAAAGAGTTATAAACCAGATGCTTGTTATCTGGATGTTCCGAAGGACAATAAAAAAGTTATAGATCAGTTTATCAAGGATGCAAACATAAATGGTGAGACTCCGGAGGAAATAGTTCAGCAGATAGCTGATTATTATCAGCAAAATATTCCATATACTATAAGACCTGGAGCAACTCCTTGGAATACTGATTTTATAAATCACTTCCTGACAAAGAATAAGAAGGGATACTGTGCACATTTCGCATCAGCAGCTGTACTTATACTACGTGAAAAGGGTGTGCCGGCCAGATATTGCGAAGGCTATGCAATTCCTTTCTCGCACATCATTGATAATGGTGAGCTGGTAGAAAATGAGGCGTACGAAAATTATTTTGATGGCTACAATCCACTCGGAAAAACAGGTCTTATAAGAGTTGATGCAACCGATGCGGATGCGCATGCATGGGTTGAGATTTTTGACGAAGAACGAGGCTGGGTTCAGGTTGAGGTCACACCTTCTGCAGGCCTTACTGAAGAGGAAGAGGATGATGACTTCTGGAGTGCATTTAATGATATGTTCGGAGATGGAGATGATGATGGTGAGGTGGCTGAAAGCACCAACACTAACAGGTTCTCTATTTCGGGTGCCGATAAGGTTATGCGTTATGTGGCATTTGTGATTCTCGGACTTGCTGCATTAGTGCTGTTGGTTTTCGGATTCCGTAAGCTCCTGCCGTTTATCAAGTATAAACTAGAGTATAACAAGGCGGGACTTTCCGACAAGCTTATACTAAAATACTCGCGAGGCATCAAAAAGAAAAAGAAGAAGGATAAGCTTTTCAGAGACCGAAATAATTACTCGGATCAGTTAAGGTACCTGCTTGCCGGCGATGCTGCCGGAAGAGAAAAGCTAGGCGATATACTTGAGAGAGCAGGCTTCTCGAACAAGGAGATAAGCCAGCAGGAATTTGATTATGCGGATAAACAGGTGGAACAGCTTTTCGCAAAAAAGAAGAAAAACAGTTGACACATCTGAGTGATATGTGTTAGTTTATGTACAACTTAATACCGCATCAAATGCATTGATGGGGAATAGTAAGTGGTTATGATTCCTGATAAGCTCTAAGGCTTGTAGCTTATCATAAGAGAACTGCCGGGTGGTGAAAGGCAGAGGATAGTAGCACCGAACTCGCCCCTGAGCAGATTGGGTGAATCTACATTTGGTTCGATAAACTGAGTTTTAGTAGTCCAATCCGGGACCTCCCGTTACAGAGGAAAGATATAAGAGCTTTGAAAGCCCCGTATCGATGAGTGCATGTGCTTAGCACATGAAGTAGAGTGGTACCGCGTGAATTCACGTCTCTACAGACCGTAAGGTTTGTAGAGGCGTTTCTTAGTTTATGAGAGTCTCGCAGCTGACATAACACGTTTCTCGGCATCGCTCTCGCTTCCGTTTGGGATTCCCCTAGCGGCCGCTAACGCTCGCTAAGCTCTCACTTCGCTGAGCTCGTGAATCGCTAAGCGCCGAGACCCAAAAGGTCCTCGAAACGTGTTTGTCAGATTGCTCGACTGATAAAATAATAAAAAAAGTCATGTATCGAGCTGTTTAAAAATAAGATACGTGAGATAGGCTTGGAATCACTTGATAAAGGAAGAAAATAATAGTAAAATAAATAAGTTGGAGGTAATGGACATGAAGAATTTTGAACACTACAGAAGAGGTTATTTCATGCCGCCGGTGGAGAGCACCGACTGGGTTAAAAAGGAGTATATTGACAAGGCTCCTATCTGGTGCAGCGTAGACCTGAGAGATGGAAATCAGGCGCTTGTTGTTCCGATGAGTCTTGAGGAAAAGCTTGAATTTTATAAGGAACTTATCAGAGTAGGGTTCAAGGAGATAGAGATAGGATTTCCTGCAGCGAGCGAGACAGAGTATGAGTTCTGCCGCAGACTTATTGAGGATGATATGATACCTGATGATGTTTCTATCCAGGTACTTACACAGGCCAGAGAGCACATAATAAAGAAGACATTTGAGGCTGTTCGTGGAGCAAATCCGAAAAATGTAATTGTTCATGTTTACAATTCGACAAGTGTTGCTCAGCGTGAGCAGGTATTTAAAAAGTCAAAGGAAGAGATAAAGCAGATAGCAATTGATGGAGCTGAGCTCCTCAAGAGACTTGCTGACGAGGACGGTGCAGAGTATCGTTTCGAGTACAGTCCGGAAAGTTTTACGGGAACTGAGCCGGAGTATGCTCTTGAGGTTGTTAATGCCGTTCTTGATGTATGGCAGCCAACACCTGACAGAAAGGCTATCATTAACCTTCCTGCAACAGTTGAGATGTCACTTCCTCATGTATATGCGAGTCAGATCGAGTACATGAGCAAGAATATGAAATATCGTGAAAATGTTGTTCTTTCACTTCATCCTCATAACGACAGAGGTTGTGGTGTTGCGGATGCAGAGCTTGGAATTCTTGCAGGTGCTGACAGAATAGAGGGAACACTTTTCGGAAATGGTGAGAGAACAGGAAATGTTGATGTTATAACTCTTGCTATGAATATGTATACACATGGAGTTGATCCTTGTCTTGATTTCTCTGATATGCCTCGCATACAGGATGTATATGAAAGACTTACAGGTATGGAGATATATCCAAGAGAACCATATTGTGGAAAGCTTGTATTTGCTGCATTCTCAGGTTCACACCAGGATGCTATTGCAAAGGGAATGAAGTGGCGTGAAGAGGATCCGAACCAGATGTGGACAACACCATATCTTCCGCTTAATCCAGAGGATATCGGACGTACCTATGATGGTGATGTTATCCGTATTAATTCTCAGTCCGGAAAGGGTGGAGTAGGTTTCATTCTTGAAACAAAGTATGGCTTCAATCTTCCAAAGAAGATGAAGGAGGATGTCGGATATGCAGTTAAGAGCGTATCAGATCATGGCCATAAAGAGCTTCAGCCTGATGAGGTTTATGCAGTATTCAAAGAGAAATATGTAAATATAAAGACGCCGATCGAGTTTGTTGAGTGTCATTTCCAGCAGGTTGATGGAATCAGATGTGAGCTTACTATTGAAAGAGATGGAGTGCATAAGGTTTATCACGGTCAGGGAAATGGACGTCTCGATGCAATCAGCAATGCTATAATGCGTCACTTTGCTGTTACATTTGAAATAGTAAACTATGATGAGCATGCTCTTACAAGAGGTTCAAATTCTCAGGCGTGCGCATATGTGGCCATACAGGTTGACGGACAGAATGATGTGTTCTATGGCGCAGGTATTCATACTGATATTATAGAAGCTTCAGCTTACGCGCTTATAAGTGCTGTTAACAAGGCTCTCCAGAGTAAACATTTGAAGTAATAGAAACCTTGAATAGGATTATTTGATATGGCAGGAAGAAGAAAAACTGATGACAACGTAATATATGTCTCTGGATCTGAAGAAACCAGACGTGAGAATGAGAGAAGACAGAGTGAGCAGAAAAAATCAAGAACCACATTTATTATGATCATTCTTGCCATAGTTGTGATCATCGGAGTCGCAGTGTTTGTTTATATGAAGATGAGGAACTTTAAAGGTGTTAAGGTTATCTCGTCGTCTGAGACAACATTTGATTCAAATGCAAACTATATCGAGTTTGGTGTGAATCTTCTTAAGTATACTCCTGATGGTGTTTCCTATATAAATGAGAATGGCGATACTGTATGGACTGCAGGTAATGATTTTGATGTTCCGATAGCGGCGGTATGTGATGATTATGCAGTTGTTGCTGATAAGGGCGGCAATCTTGTGGCTGTTTATAACGTGGATGGTCAGGTCAGTACTGTCGATATGCCATATGCAATCTGCGATATAGATGTAGCAAAGCAGGGAGCTTTTGCGGTAATACTTGAATCTGATGAGACTAACTATATCTATATGTATGATAAAAACGGCAGCATCATTTATGAGATGAAAACCTCTATAGATAAGAGTGGATACCCGATGGATATCACTGTTTCGGAGGATGGAAAGAAGCTTTTTACCAGCTATTTCAAGCTGGATGGTGTAAATATAAAAAATAACCTTACGGCTTATAACTTTGATGAAGTCGGACAGAATGAAAATGCAGATCGTATGGTAGGAGGATTCTCATTTGATGAGGAAATGATACCGAAGGTGCAGTTTGTTTCAAACGATGCCATAGCATGTTTTTCTGATAAAAACATAAGACTTTATAATATGAAAGAAAAGCCGTCTGAAAAGGCTGTTATTCCATATGACGGAGAGGTTTCGAGTATATTCTATTGCACTGATTATATTGGTGTGATAATGCCTAGCCAGGATGCCGGAAGCAGTGCAAAAAGTGTTATTCATGTTTATGATCTGTCCGGCAGGGAGATATTCAAATATTCCTTCAGTATGGAGTATGATAACATCCATGCAACAGAGGATGAAATCATCATCACCGGTGGCAATCAGTGCCTGATTGTTGAGAAGAATGGAAGAACAAAATTCTCATATACATTTGACGGGATGATAAAGTCTATGGTACCATCCTCCAGAAGTAATGAATATGTCGTTACAATGGAGAATAAAACCGAGATAATAAGACTAACAACTGAGGATAAATAGATGTTTTATATAGTATTTTGCGTTATTGCGATACTTGTTATAAGCGCGATAATCGGACTGTGGAGAGGCCTCTTCAGGACTCTCTTCGGGTTGGTCGCGCTTATTCTTTCTTTTATAGTGACTTATTACGTTTCGCCACATGCAGCGAACTATGTTATAGAGAATACAAGTATAGATGAAAAAATCGAAGCCAAGGTATACAGCAGGCTTGAGTCTTCTGTGAAGGAAAAGGTAAAAACCAGCCTTGAAAATGCAGGAGTAAAAGAAGAGCTTAATTCACTTACTGAGCAGGAAACGAAAAAGGTACTAGAGACAGAACCTGATAAGGCTACTCAGATGCAGCTGATAGAAGACTATAATCTGCCTTCGATAATCAGAAATTCGATGATAGAAAATAACAATGATGAGATGTATAACGAACTGGGGGCAACAAGCTTCTACAGGTATGTTTCAACATATGTTACCAGGCTCATAATAAATGCGGCGACCTTTATCGTTTTACTTTTGCTTCTAAGGCTTCTTTTTGTGATTATTTATCTGTTTATGAGAAAAATGATCATGAGTATACCGGTGCTTGCAGGAATTGACCGTGTTGGAGGAATGCTGCTGGGGCTTGTGGCAGGACTCTTTGTCATATGGATATTTATGATTCTGGCCAGTCTTTTCTTTGGCGCAGAATACGATACAATGATAGCTGATAGCGTATTGCTTACAAAGCTTGACGAAAGTAACATGATCATGAGACTGATAATGAAGTAAGTAAGGTGTCAGGGAGACACCTAATTATATATGTATAAGGGAGGTATTTTAATGAGAGGAGTATTAAAAACTATTCTTGCTGCCGTGGTGGCAGCTGCATTTTTCCTTGGGGTAGGGATGAGTGCGAACGCAGGAGGTGCAGAGGGAACTGATCCATCCGGATATGATCCGGCAAGAAACTTGTACTATACATACTGGTGGAATTCTGCTACAGATAAATCTGAAAAGACTGAGTGGCAGTGGGATTATGATTATGTCAAGGTTGATGGAAAGTATCGTAATGTAACCCTGCTAAAAAACACCAAAACAGAAAAGGTGTTAAAGAACGGCTGGTATATCGTTGATGAAGAAGATGTTTATTTCGATGAAAATGGATATGCTACAATAGGCTTTATCAACGGTAGACAAAGTAAGGATGCTGGCTGGATATTAGGCTATAAAACATTATATGCTGATAAAAATACATGGAAAATGGACTATATGGATCGTGTAAAGGTTCAGCCTGTTAAGTATGGATGGATTAAAGATGAAAAGGGGTACAGATATGGCGGCTCCGGATATAATTATGATGGTGAGTATATAACCTGGTATCTTAAGGGAAAAGTAGATTATATAAAAAAAGAAGTTGACAGGGATATCGTTCAGATAGATGGTAAAAAATATCTCATTGAAGCTGATGGTTATCTTGCGAGCGAAGGCTGGTTTGATGATGGATTTAAGATCGATGGAAAATGGGAGAGCAGATGGAAGTATGTGACAGCTGATGGCAGTCTTGCAGAAGGCTGGCAGGATATAAATGGTACATACTACTACTTTGATGAAAATAATGAAATGGTGACCTCGCAGGTTATCGACGGATATTATATCGGTGAAGATGGAACGCTTATGTCAGAAGGCTGGTACAACGACTGGTTTTGGACTGATGAAAAGAAGGGTGAATGGGAAGACAACTGGCTATATATTAATGCTGACGGAAGTGTAACTACCGGATGGGCTGAAATAGGAGGTTATTGGTACTATTTTGGCGATGATACATATGCTTATGGAGGAATGTATACTGATAGAGTTGCGGATGGATATTATCTGACGAGTGACGGTACACTTGCGACAGGTGGATGGTATAAATATTGGTACTGGATTGATTCTGAAAAAGGTGAATGGGATTACGATTGGGTTTACACTGACGAGAATGGTTACTGCTATAATGGATGGAATCAGATTGATGGATCGTGGTACTATTTTGTAACAAAGCAGGATAGTTATGAAGGTGAAGGAAAGACATACTATTACTGGTATTCATATATGGTTAAAGAACAGTATATTGATGGATATTATCTTGGAAAAGACGGTGTCATGGATGGCAGTGCAACAGCTGCGTGGTATCAGGATGATAAGGGCTGGTACTATATGGATACAAATGGCTGGTATCCTTCGGATACATTTTATATGATCGATGGAGTTTCATATGAGTTTGATGCGGATGGATACATGAAAACAGATTCAGAGTAAATAAAGTTTTTTGGGACGGTTAATTTTGACTGAATAAGCACTTGGAAATGTGTAAAATCAGCCGAAAATAACCGTCTCATTTATTGTAAAATTGGGCACTAAAATAATAAATAAAAAAAATTTAAAAAAAATTAAAAAAAGTGGTTGACTTATAAAAATATAAGTAGTATTATATACAAGCTGTCGCTGAGAGATACACAGAAAAAACTACTAGCAAAGCGATGGTTTTTTATTCCTCAAAACTGAGAAATAAAAGAGTTGGCACCTTGATTACAGAGTAATCAAGCAAGTCTGCTACGCAGCCTTGAAAATGCTTCGCATTTTGTGTTTGTGACTTCGTCACAAAT
>CACYJP010000056.1 GCA_902774725.1 uncultured Lachnospiraceae bacterium | reverse complement strand
GAAAGAGAAGAGATGTTTATCGGCTCCGCAGATTTCATGACCAGAAATACTGTAAGACGAGTTGAGGTTGCTACTCCTCTTTACGACAAGGATATAAAGGACAGAGTCAGGGAAAGTTTCAAGCTCCAGATGTCTGATAATGTTAAAGCCAGAGAGCTTTGTAAGAACGGAAGCTACAAGTATGTTGAGCATACAGAGCCTGCAGTTAATTCGCAGGAGATATTCTATGAAGAGGCATACAAGGCAGTTGAGTCATAAGTAGATGAATTATGAGAAGTTGAGTCATAAGTAGTTAAGTCATAAGTGGTTGAGTAAGGATAACTATGAAGAAGCATATGAGAATTAAAAACTACATACTTATTTCTATGGTTATCATGGTCACTTTGTCTCTTGGCATAGCTATTTTTGTTTCAGCAGCATTTTATACGAACAAACGTATTTCCATCGTGAAGGAGTCAATGGAACAGAGTATTTCCGATATCGCAAGGGTGGCGGAAAAGGATGGACTTGACCCAAATGGAAGTAGTAAAGGTCTTCCAAACAGAGCTGAATCTATGGCGAAATTCCAGAACGGAAATATTCTTATCATTAAGAGAAACTATAAGGTTTTTTCTGACTCGGATGGAAACAAAACCGGTTCATACATCATTGATAAGGATGTAATGGACGTTATGCTAGGACAAGAGGATAAGATCGAATACGAAGACGCCGATAAAATACTAATGATATCTCCGATCAAGAGTGGTGAAAGTATCATTGGAGTAACTATTTTTAATGTTTCGCTGTCAAAAGTGAACGAGGAGGTTGCTGCAGTCCGTGGAGTTATGATGTTGGTACTTGCAGTACTGCTTATAATTGATGTTATCGTTATCGTAATCATTTCCAGAAGATCAGTTGAGGATCTAAATAATGTTAACGAGAAGATAATGCATACAGCACTTGGAACTCTTCATGAGAAGCTTCCTGAGGATGAAGGATTTATTGAAATCCAGGTTCTTGCGGAAAATTATAACGATGTAATGAGCAAGCTTGCTATAATTGATCAGACCAGAAGTGAGTTCGTTTCAAATGTGTCACACGAGCTTAAGACTCCTATCACATCTATGAAGGTTCTTGCAGAGTCACTTGTTCAAAACGAGGCTGCAACTGCAGAGGAATATAAGGAGTTTATGACAGATATCGTCGAGGAAATCGATAGAGAGACCAAAATAATAAATGACCTTCTTACTCTTGTAAGAACAGATTCCAATAAAAACGAACTGAATTTGGAGAAGACCGATATAAATGAGATGATGGAAACCATCATCAAAACAGTTACACCTCTGGCAAATAACAGAGGAATAGATATGAGCTATGAGTGTTACAGAGAGGTTGAGGCAGATGTTGACAGCGTAAAGCTTTCGCTTGCTATTTCCAACCTCATTGAAAATGCGGTTAAGTATAATGTTGAGAATGGCTGGATCAAATGTAGTCTTAATACAGATCATAAGTTCTTCTACATCAAAGTGGCTGACTCCGGAGTTGGTATTCCGGATGATGCAAAGGATAAGGTGTTCGACAGATTCTACAGGGTAGATAAAGCGAG
Source organism: uncultured Lachnospiraceae bacterium (assembly GCA_902774725.1). GTDB lineage: Bacteria > Bacillota > Clostridia > Lachnospirales > Lachnospiraceae > Eubacterium_Q. The sequence continues at coordinate 17,017 of CACYJP010000056.1, read as the reverse complement.
AAGTCGTGATACCGGAGGAACGGGACTTGGCCTCTCCATAACAAGAAGTATTATCAATGCCCACAAGGGAACGATAAAGCTTTACAGCGAATCAGGAAAAGGCACTACATTTACAGTAAAGATTCCATTGGAGAAGTCTATTTGAGTTTGATACGTCCGTAAGCGTTACATTATTAATCCGGACAATGATTTGTTTCCAGAGGGAAATGAAGAAGATGAGTGGAAATGAAGAAGATAGCATATAGTACTTGAATCATGCAGGAAGAATATATGGATAAGAATAGTAAAAAAGAAAGAATAAACTTAATACTTAAGGTTATTGCAGCGGTGCTGGCCATTTGTGCTCTGCTTTTTACTTCCGGATGTTCAAACAGTACGAGCAGCAGTGAAGTAGAGAATATGGTTCCTAAGGCCGGAACAGTGCAGTTATATCATGCAACCGATACAACGATTGAACCCGATGAGGGAATCTTCCAGCTGATGCAGCCTGACAACATAGCAGCATCTGTTGAAGAGGTGCTTGAAAAGCTTCAGGTAAGTAAAAAGCTTTATGTTGAAAGATATATGATTGATGTTAAGGATAGCAAAAAGGTAGTCAGACTTTATATCAAAGAAACAGCTGAGATGACTGAAGAAGAGCTTCTTCTCAATAAGGCTGCAATTGTGAAAAGCATTGAAGGAATAGGTGTTGATAGTGTTGTAATTGAACTCGGTGGAACTGACGGAAAAGTAATTGAAACTGCAACATATACTGATGCATCATTTTTCGATTATGAAAAATAATATTACTGGGATGGTTCTTCTATGGAACATATGCAAAAAGACAGTATCTTTCGATGAAATGAAGGATACTGTCTCTTTTTTATATATTGGTTATTAAGACAAAATGAAGTTGACTATGATGATTAAACGTGTTAGCATGCATTTAAGACAAAATGTAATTGTCGCAAGAGGGCGCAGTTGACATTAACGAGGCGATATGCTATATATAACATAATAGAAAGGGATGATTGATTGAACTTCAAAGTGGATTTTTATAAAGATTCAAAAGGAAATAAGCCCTTGGGAGAGTTCATTAAATCCCTTGATCTAAAGATGAAGGCAAAGGTAGTCGCTAATCTTCATTTGTTAGAAGAGTATGGCAATCTTGCAAGGGAACCATTGTCAGAAGAATTAGAGGAAGGGATATTTGAGATTAGGACAATAGTTGGTAGCAACATAGTGCGTATTTTATATTTCTTTGATAAGGAAAGGATAGTAATAGCAACTAACGGTTTTGTTAAGAAAAGACAAAAGACACCGCGGGGAGAAATAGAACTTGCGAAGAAAAGACGAACGGATTACTTTAGTAGAAAGGAGGCTGGAACGTATGAGTGATTTACAAAAATTGACAGATGAATTGTTGCAGGATCCTGATTTTAAAAGGGAATATGAGGCGCTACTGCCGGAAATGGATATTACCAGAGCAATACTTGATGCGCGTATTCGTGCTGGAATGACTCAAACCGAATTATCTGAAAAGAGTGGAATCAGTCAAGCTGATATCAGTCGACTTGAAAAAGGAACCAGAAACCCAAGTATAGCATTATTAAAGCGTTTGGCTGAGGCGATGGATAGTACATTAAAGATAGAATTTATCCCCAAAACCAGATAATAATCAAAACTTGTTTGTCTAACTAAGGCAAGCAAGTTTTTTATTATTCTTGAGTGAAAAGTTCTGGGGTGAGTGACATTTTTGTGACAAATGAGATGATAATATGGTCACATAAAAAACAAAAACACTATTTAGAAATCAATACACTATTTATAAAGAGAGGAGAAATATTATGAATAAAGCACTTAATCTTCAGGAACTTGATAACGTAACAGGAGGAGTACTCCCGGTAAAAATGGAATCAAGATTTTTAAAGAGTGAAATGGAAAATAGAATTAGTGAAAAAAGAATTAGTATAGAAGAAATTGATAGGGATGAAAACTTTAGAAGAATATTAGAAGCAATCAAAAACGGTGAGGATAAGACGGGCGTAGTAATTCCGTTATTTGTAGGAAGAAGAATTATCGATCAGACAATTCCGGGTATTCTTCCGAAAGAACTCAGACATTAATTACATATGTAAAATTGCATCACTATGAAAGCGTTTATATAGCAGCAGCTTCTTTCAAATGGAACTGCTGTATTTTTATGACAAGGGCTTGACAAAATGATATTGACTTTTGACTTGGGTTTAGCTATACTTGTGTCATAATGAATATGTCTATGGAGGGTAAACCTATGAAAAAGATGACATTGGAACAGGCTATAGCGAAGATAAAAAAGCTTGAAAGAGAGAATGAAAAATTAAAAAAATCAAACGAAGAATTAAAAGCGGATTTGGAATATTACAAAGCGCGCAAGGCAAGTGGACGTCAGCCGCATAATGAAAAATGGACAGGTATATATAATGATTTTGTCGATATGTATGAATCGGGTACTTCAATCAGTGAAATAGCAAAAAGCAAGAATCTTAGTGCGAGAACTATATATCGTTACAAGGCTTATTATGAAAAAATGAAGGAGGCTACAAAGGAGTAGGATTGAAAAGATTTTTTGTTTTTGTCAGTGGTCTCTTTGTTCTCGGAGAACTCATATACAGAGTGGGAGACCGCTTAGGCATTGGGGTGATATTTGGAATTACATGTGTCATTGCCGTTATACTAAGCAGCATATTTAAGCGATTATTTAAAAGCTTAAATCTGTTGCTTTTTTTGTCCCTTCCGTTAGGGTGTCTTTGGGGATATGGTTTTTTCTATGATGGAAATGTATTAGCTGAATTTGCAAAGACCGAGGCGGAAGTCGAAATGAGGGCTTATATATCCGGGCTGGAGGAGACTTCTATGGGGGCAAGACTCATTATGGAGTGCGATGACGGAAGCTTCATTATGTATGTTAAGCAAGAGAACGAGGAGGCTTATCATGCTGATTCTTACATCATATCAGAGAAGAATTCTTATAGGGCATCAGAAAAGAATTCTTACGGAGTATCAAAAAAGAATTCTCACAGAGTATCTGAAAAGAATTCTCACGATGTATCAAAAAAGAACATACTCAGTAAGATAGAAAATTCAGAATTGCAGCCGGGCAGGTATGTGACGGTTAAGGGTACATTTAAAAGACTACGAGGACTGACCAATCCGGGAGGACTCGATCTGGAGGAGTATTACCTGGGACGGGGAATAGAGTGCGAGCTTAAACCAACGAAAATATCTATTGATTATTCAAGAAAGAATTATCTGACATTTTATTTGTGGAAAGTAAGAAGACGGGTGGGAGAGTCTATTGACTCTATTTTTGACGAGGAGGATGCGGCAATTCTACGGACGATGATCCTTGGAGATAAGTCCGACCTGGATTCAGATACGAAGCTTTTGTTTCAAAGAAGCGGAATAGCTCATGTGCTTGCAATATCAGGACTTCATGTGGGGTTACTTGCAGGGGTTATTTCTCTCTTGCTTAGTCTGCTCAGAATAAGAAAGAAAACTGCAGATATCATATCGATAATAATTATTATTCTTTATGGTTTGATGACAGGCTTTTCACCGGCAACCTTAAGGGCGGTAATTATGATCACAGTTTATAAGCTGGCCTTCGTGTGTGGACGGACTGCGGATATGCCGACCAGCATGATGGAGGCCCTTCTTATCATGCTTATCATTAATCCTGACAGCTTGTTTTCTATCGGACTACATATGAGCTTTGCTGCTGTGATCGGGGTTTTTGCAGGAATGAGCTTCTACAACGTTATCTTTGGAAAGGAAAGATTCCTCGGACTGCCTATTCGTATGCGCCGGTATGCGAAGAAGCTTATAGGCGGATTTCTTGTGGCGCTTTCAATTAATCTATGGATGACACCACTTGTGATAAGAAGCTACTACGAGGTTCCGATATACTCTATCCTCTTAAACTTTATGATAATTCCGCTTCTTACATTTGTGATTATTTTTGGAAGCCTTGCGGCTTTAATGGGAATTATTTTCTCGGTGGCTTTTGGAATGATATTTAAATATCCATGCTGCCTGATTCTGGACTTCTATAAACTTATGTGCAGACTGTTTCTGAAGCTTCCGGGTTCTGTTGTTATGACAGGGCATGTCGAGCTCTGGCTGCTTGCGGCATACTACGTAGTTGTGATAATTATGCTAATCACATTTTTCCTGTTTTTTAAGAAAAGCCCCGGAAGGAAAGAAAGTAGAAGTAAAGGAAGTAGAAGAGAAGGAAGTAGAAGAGAAGGAAGTAGAAGGGAAGTCGGTATCACGATGACAAGGAGGTACGCGACTCTTTTGGTGGGGTATATTTCTTTGATGTTTTTATTTATATTCTCTGTAAAGCTCTGGAATAACTCGAGGTTCAGTGTTGCATTTTTAGACGTTGGGCAGGGGGATGGTTCACTGATTCATACCGGAAAAAGGAACTATATAATTGACGCCGGCTCTTCGGATAATAACTCAGTCGGACAGTATACCTTGATTCCTGCGATTAAGTATTATGGGATGCAGAAGGTGGATATGATTTTTATATCACATACAGATGCAGATCACGTAAGTGGAATTATCTACCTGTTAGAGAATAAAGAAAAGTACGGGATTGAAGTGGGTGGAGTTGCATTTGCAAAAGGAACAGAAAAAGACGAAGTATATACACATATAGCTTCACTTGTAGGAGAAGAAAAAGTTTGTGAGCTTTCCTTCGGAGACATAGTAGAGGATGATTTTGTAGTTCTATATCCACGCGAAGAAGACGTAGATAATAAAAAGCTTGAACACGGAGGTAATGACTATTCGCTGGTTCTCTATTTTACAAGCAAAGAAGGTAAGCTTCAGATTCTTTATACAGGTGATATTAGTTCAGAAGTAGAGGGAGTGGTTATTAATGATATGGCAGAAAGAAACAATTGAAGTGTGCCCATCATGGATCAAAGTATTCAAGCTCAGAGGAATTCCTTGAGAAGATCAATCCCGACATAACAGTCATCTCCTGCGGAGAGCATAACATGTATGGACATCCGTCGACGGAAACACTTCAAAGATTGGATGATATAGAAACAAGAGTGCTTAGGACAGATAAAGATGGAGCGGTGTTGATAGACTGATAAGATTTATGTGGTAGAAATGAGAAGCTAAGGACAGTAGCTTGCTACGTGCCTTTTGCCCATGTTATAATAACGCTTATGGAAAATGTATTAGATATAAGCTCGAGACAGGCCTTTAGAGACTGGCTTGAGGAGCATTATGATGCGGAGTCAGAGTGCTGGATTGATGTAAAAAAGGGAAAACCGGTGGACGAAGAAACCTTTTGGTATATTGATGCTGTTGAGGAGGCTTTGTGTTTCGGATGGATTGACAGCATCTCGCTAAGTGTGGAAGGAAAAAGGCTTCAACGTTTTTCTCCAAGAAAGAAGAGAGGATACTGGACGGAGTTAAACAAGGCAAGGGTAAGGCGGCTTGAAAGACTTGGATTAATGACGGATGCCGGCAGAAAAACTTTACCACCACTGGGGCCGAGAAGCTTTAAGTTTGATCCTGATCTGGTTCAGGAATTAAAAAAAGCCAGGGTCTGGTCGAAGTTTAGAAGCTTTCCAAAGCTTTATCAAAGAGTTCGTGCATATAATGTTTCGTTTTACAAAAAAATAGATATAAATCAGTATGAAAAATCACTCGCTCATCTTATCGAAGAAACACGAAAGGGTAAAATGTATGGTGAGTGGAATGATTATGGAAGACTGTCAGATGATGAATAGAATAAAAGACCTATAGTAGATGGATAGAATAAAAGACTGATAGTAGATTAGTAGAATATAAGCTGACAGCTGATGACCAGAAAAAATAGACCGATAGAAGAGGACTGAGAAGCAAAGATGAACATACAAGGACTTACAACTGAAGAGGTCGAGCGTCTGGAGAGGGCGGGCAAGACGAATAAGCTCCCGAACGAGAGTTCTAAGACTGTGGTATCGATTATAGCAGGAAATGTATTTACGTATTTCAATGCTATCTTTTTTGGACTTGCTGTACTTGTGATTATGGTTGGAGCCTATAGGAATCTGACTTTCATGGCTGCAGTTATAGCAAATATGTTTATCGGTATTATTCAGCAGCTTCGCGCGAAGAAGGAGCTTGATAAGTTATCGCTGCTTGATGTTACGGAGTATTCAGTTATCAGGAATGGAGATGTGGTAAAAACATCCAGTGACAAGCTTGTGCTAGGTGACTGTGTAATGCTTTCAGCCGGACAGCAGGTTCCTGCTGATGCAGAGGTGGTTGATGGAAAAGCCTCAGTTAATGAATCACTTCTGACAGGTGAGGCAGATGAGATAGAGAAGGAAGAGGGAAGCTCTCTTATGTCCGGAAGCTTTGTGGTTTCCGGAGAATGTACTGCGAAGCTTGTAAAGGTAGGAACGGAGTCTTATGCTGCACAGCTTACAGCAAAGGCAAAGGAAGTTAAACAGAAAAAATCTGAAATGATCAGAGATATAGAAAAAATCATTCTTATTGCGGGTATCATTATAATACCGGTTGGAATAATGATGGTTATTAATTCTGTTTTGATAAATGGAAGATCTCTTCAGGATGGAGTTGTATCGATGGTTGGAGCGGTAGTAGGAATGATCCCGGAAGGCTTCTACCTGCTGCTTACAATGGCGCTTACTATGAGTGCGGCCAAGCTGGCAACAAAAAAGGTTCTGCTTCATGATATGAAGAGTATAGAAACACTTGCAAGGGTTGATGTTCTTTGTGTTGATAAGACAGGAACAATTACCAGCGAAGTGATGTCGGTAACGGATGTATTTTTGCCTTATGGCTCAAAATCAGAAGAAAAAAGTGAAGTAAAGTCAGAAGAAAAGAGTGCTGTAAAGTCAGAAGAAAAGAGTGCTGTAAAGTCTGAAACGGAAGCTGAGGTTGCTGGAAAAGAATCCAGAATCAATCTTCTAACTCAGTATGTAAATATCGTTCCGGATACGAACATAACTATGGTTGCCCTTAGAGATTATCTAAACGGCAAGACAAGTGAAGGTGTTCGCACGGGCAAAGGTGCACGAGAGAACGAAGGCGTTCGAGGGGATGAAGGTGCTCGCGCGGGCGGAGGTGTTCGCACGGGTGAAGGTGTTCTTGGTAACGCAAGAGTTACAGAGGTAACTGCATTTAGTTCAAAGCTTAAATACTCTGAGATAAACACGGAAACTGAGACTTATCGTTTTGGTGCACCGGAGTTTATTCTTTCCAAGGAACAGCTGGATAGAAATAAAGAGCTTATTGAAAAATATACCGGTATAGGACAGCGAGTGCTGGCATTTGTGGAGGCTCAGTCAGCTGAAAAGGGATCTGCTAAGACTCGGTCGGCTGAAAAGAGGTCTGCTGAGGCTCAGTCAGCTGAAAAGAAATCGTCTGAGACTCAGTCAAAGGATGTGTGTCCGATTTTGTTCGTCAGTATGGCAAATGAGATACGTGAAACGGCACCTGAAACATTTTCCTATTTCAAGGAACAGGGTGTGAAGATAAAGGTTATATCCGGTGATAATCCGCTGACGGTATCGAAGGTCGCCGGAGCGGCGCAGATAGAAGATGCGGAAATGTATGTTGATGCATCTACGCTTGTAAAAGAAGAAGATTATATAGAGGCGGTTAAAAAATATACTGTGTTCGGACGTGTGAAGCCGGAACAGAAAAAGGAACTGATCGATGCAATAAAGAAGAATGGTCAGAAGGTTGCGATGACCGGTGATGGAGTTAATGACATCCTTGCGATGAAGGAGGCTGATTGTTCTATCGCTATGGGTGGAGGAAGTGACGCGGCAAGACAGGCAGCGCAGGTAGTTCTTCTTGATTCTGACTTTTCACGAATGATGGATATCGTATCGGAAGGAAGACGTACCATCAATAACATGACAAGATCCGGAACACTCTTCCTTTATAAAAACATATTCTCGTTTTCGCTGGCACTTTTTACGATTATTTTTATGCTACAGTATCCGATAAAGCCTACGCAGATAGCACTTATTTCCATGTTCAACATAGGAGCTCCGGGATTTCTGTTAGCTATAGAAAATAATACAAAAAGACAGAGAGGAAGACTTCTGACAAGAACGCTTAAAGGGTCGATACCTGCGGCAATATTTGCATTTATAGCGACGGTGGTTCTTATGTATGCAGGTCCTAAGTTTGGACTTACTGAGGATGAGATGGGAGTTGCCGGAACGTACCTGCTTTCTGTGATAGGATATGTTCTTTTGTGGAGACTTATACATCCGTTAAATAAGTTCAGAATTGCAGTGTTTGTAGTGTGCATTATAGGAATGGTACTCAGCATTGTAGTACTTTGGAGTATCTTTATTATGGCTGTGGTTACATTTAAAGGAACTCTTATCAGTATTGGATATGCGTTAGCTTGTGCGCTTATTCTCTGGCTGATGTCACTGAAATACCCGGTTGAGAACTAATTGAAAGGAGAAAGTGTGTTACACGTAGCATATGATGCCTTTTCAGAAAAAACCTGCAAGCTGGGGGGATACTTGAAGGATTTTGATAGTAATGAGAAGGAAATAAAAAAGATAATTGATGATATTCCGCTTTACTGGGTTTCTCCGGAGTCTGAGGCTTTTTATAAAAGATTTAAAAAAGAGAAGAAAAATAAGGATTCTGTAAAAGAGCTTGCGGTTGAAATGTATTCGAGAATGAAAGAATTGTGCGATGCATTTGATAAAGTGGTTGACGCGAGACTTTAGCACAAGTTATAAATTATATATGAAGTTTTTTTATAAGTGAGGGTATATTATGGATAGGATTGATAGAAAGCTGTTTGATAGCATTTGTAGTTTTGAAGAAGACGAAGCAGCAAGAGAGTATTATTACGAATCTATGTATTCGAAGACCGGCAAGCTTAAGAAGGACGGAAATGAGGAAATACTTAAGGAGAAAATTCTTCGTATTTATGCGGCGCTTTTCTGCGATGATATGGATCTTCCTTTAGGCGCACTTGCCGGATTTGATGAGGTTGATGCAACAGCTGACAGACTATATATAGGCTCAGTTGGACTTGATCCGGAGCATTGGTACAGGATGCATCATCATTTTCCGGTAATCGATGAAGACAATTTTGAAAGATTTGCTGCGCTTGTTATAACAGATCTGAAGGCCGGAGAACTGCATGAATTGTTAGTTAACGAAGGAAAGACACTTGTGATAGGAGAAGCAGATCCATTGTCAATGACCAGTGAGCAGAGAAAGAATCAGGAAACCCGCTCGGTCAAGGTAGCTGTAAAAGGGGGAGATGATTGATGATTCTTGTTGTCGAAAATGAAAAAGACAAGTTGGATAAGACTTGTGAAATGATAAAAAAGCAGAGGGGAAATGAAGAAATAAAGAGCTTTGATAACAGCCCTGCTGCACTTAAGTTTGCAAGAAAGAACAAGGTTGAAATAGCATTTATTGATGCTAAGCTTCCTGAAATGGATGGATTTGTTCTGGGACAGTATCTTAAGGATCTGAATAAATATGTGAATCTCATTTATATCACTGATGATAAGGCTGATGCATTTGGTGCGATGGAAATTCGAGCAAGTGGATGTATGCTTGAACCTGCTACTGATAAGACGTTAAAAAAGGAATTCGATGAGCTCAGATTTAAAAATGATCGAGCTAAGAAGACCAAGGTTTTTGCACAGACATTTGGTAATTTTGATCTTTTTGTGGATGGAAAGCCTATTCAGTTTAAGTATTCAAAAACAAAGGAGATACTTGCACTTCTGATAAATAACAGAGGCTCGCAGACGACGAATGGTGAGATCATCGCGTCGCTTTGGGAGGATGATGAGGATTCAAAGGCTTCTTATCTGAGCAATCTTCGTCAGGATCTTCAGAATACTCTGATGTCTCTTGGAATCAGTGACATACTGGTTAAGCAGAGAGGTAGTATGGGTATTGCGGTGGATATGATCGAGTGTGATCTGTATGACTGGCTGGAAAAGAAGAAGGAATCCAGATATCATTATCTGGGCGATTATATGAACCAGTACAGCTGGGCAGAGTACGTTCATGCCGAAATCGATAACATCAGTTATGCGATGGAGGATGAGGAGTATTAGAATATGACAGGATGGTGCTTGTCAGAAATTGTCAGGTGGTATGGCATCAGGATAAAAGTCTGACAATCAGCTGCTCTGCTGCATTTTTATCAGTAAGAGTTCCGTTCATAATTGAGAGTCTAAGTTCATAACATATATCAATAGACTGAAGGATTTCACGCATAGTATAGTTATTACATATACGTATTAACTGCTGTGTGGAGAAGTCCTTCATTTTCATTGTCTTGGAGATATCATATACTTTTAGTCCATCAGCCTGCATCTGTTTTACTTGAGCGAGCAGATTGTACTGGCGTGCTATAAGAGAAATGATGGTCATCGGCTGAGTCTTAATCGAGCATAGATCATTATAAAGAGCTATGGCAGGCTCGGCTTTTCTTTCAGATATGAATCTACACATATCAAAGATCTTATCTTCGACAGAGTTGCTGCAAAGGAGATCAACATCCTCATCGTTAATAGTTCCCTTTTCGATACAAAAATCATGGAGCTTGGTGGCTTCATTCTTTAGAAGATACATATTTTTATCTTCGCCATATGCATCAAAAAACTTGTCAGGGACAGTAGCTCTGACTTTTATATCGCCCTCCGAAAGGATTCCGAGAACCCATTTGGTGAGAGTGTTCATATCAGGGGTGTTGAATTCAAGACAAGTTGCAAGTTCATTTTTTGAAGTGTGAAGATATGCTTTTTTTGTCTTGTTTACCTTTCGCTCACAGAAAATGATTACATTTGAATCCGGCATCTGTTCGAGCATGCTTAGAAAGTCTGAGTCTGACAGATCAAACAGCCCACTATCCTCAACGAGTATTACACGGTGTTCGGCGAGGAATGGCATGGTGAGAGCGTCAGAGGTGACAGAGTTAATATCGAAGCTGTCAGACGAATAGGTGGTGAAGTTCATCGTATCACCATCGTTGGTGAGAGCGGAAATAAGCTCCTTCTTGTACTGATTCACGAGATATGGTTCATCACCAAAAAGAAGGTACAGTCTTGAAAATGTGCCTTCTGATATATGTCTTTTGACAGTTGCCATAGACGCGTTTGTTGGATTGTCCTTTTGTTTTTTCTTAAAATTAGCCATGGCAAAAGTATAAACTTAATCGGATGCGAGGGCAAGTGGTTTAGTGTGATGGAGCTAAAAATGACGTATAAAACCCCTTGACGTACACTAAATACTTTGGTATTATGTCTTTTGCTGTGATTTAGGTGGCTTTATATGCCCGGTGCAATTAACCCATGCATCGAACGTGTCTTGGCTAAGTAAAGCTGCTGAGTAGATACAGCAGGTAAATAGATAAGAAAAGGTAAAATCCGGAGGTAAATAAAGACATGGCAAACATTAAGTCTGCAAAGAAGAGAATTCTTGTTACTAAGAAGAGAGAGATGAGAAATAAATCAGTAAAGAGCAAGGTTAAGACTATCATCAAGAAGGTAGAGGCTGCTATCGAGGCTGGTGATAAGGCTGCTGCAGAAGCTGCTCTTAAGGTTGCTATCTCAGAGATAAGCAAGGCAGCAAACAAGGGTATCTACCACAAGAACACAGCTGCTCGTAAGATCTCACGTCTCACAGTTGCTGTTAACAAGATGGCTTAACAAATAGATATTATAAAGATTTTCAATAACTGTTCAGCATTAGCTGGGCAGTTATTTTTTTGTGCAAATTTTTTCACCACCCAAGCCTTTATCATAAGAACAAAGGATAGGACAGTAGCGTCCTAATAATTATGAGAGGTGAGGATTATGTGTGTACGAGTAAAGCTTTTTGATAAGGATACGATTTATGGATCAAATATGCAGAGGTTTTTTAAGGGAGGATTTGCGGACAGAATTGACATATCAACTGAGGTGATTGATTCTGAGAATCCAAGTGCTCCGGCACTTAAGGATCTGGAGGAACGTCTCAGCTTTGGAAATGCTGCAGATATCTATCTGGTAGACATGTCGCTATATGGCCTTGTGGTTCCGATGCTGGATCTGGCAAGGACTATCATCCTGAAGGAGTCCAGTGACATGACTCAGTTAAGTGGCGTGAGAGTTATCCAGAAGTATCAGAGACCTCTGGATATCCTGGTGGAGATAGAAAATATGAACAGAGTTCTGAACGCGGATTACAACCGCCGTATGAAGATAAAAGATGAACTGACAAATTCTGTTCGTGTACGGATAAATGCTGATGCCACGCTTACGAGTATGTCTGATGCAGAACTGATGAATAAAGTGCGGAATATGACTGAGTCAAAGATTGCGGAGATGAGACTCAGCGATGATGACATCTATGAGATGAAGGAAAGTGTTATCCAGAATGTTTACAGTTCCATCCGTGGATATGGAATCCTCGACGCACTTCTTGAAGACGAATCAATAACGGAAATTATGATAAACGGTTATGACAATATCTTCCTGGAAAGAGACGGCAGGATTATTCGTCATAACGAGAGCTTTGAATCATCGGAGCAGCTGGAGGACATGATTCAGAAAATAGTCGGAAAAGCGGGTCGAGAAGTCAATCATGCAAATCCGATAGTTGATACCAGACTTCCTGATGGCTCCAGAGTAAATGTAGTGCTGCCGCCGGTTGCACTAAAAGGACCGACTATGACGATAAGAAAGTTTTCCAAGGATCCGATGAGTATGGATACACTTCTTCGTCTTGGTTCGATCACAGATGAAGCGGCAGACTTCCTGAATATGCTCGTGAGAGCCAGGTATAACATCTTTATCAGCGGTGGAACCGGTTCGGGAAAGACTACTTTTCTGAATGCACTTTCAAACTTCATTCCAAAGACAGAAAGAATCATTACAATCGAGGATTCTGCGGAGCTGAAGATAGAAGGAATAGAAAATCTGGTCAGCATGGAAACAAGAAATGCCAATGCTGCAGGTTCCGGTGAGATACCTATGAAGAGTCTGATAAAGTCGTCGCTCAGAATGAGGCCGGATAGAATCATTGTAGGAGAGGTTCGTGGAATCGAAGCACTGGATATGCTTCAGGCAATGAATACAGGACATGACGGAAGTCTTTCGACAGGACATGCAAACTCAAGTGAGGACATGCTTTCCAGACTTGAAACCATGATACTTCAGAACTCAGACGGCATCCCACTTGCAGCACTGAGAAGACAGATCGCATCTTCGCTGGATATAATTATTCACCTTTCAAGAATGATGGATCACACCAGAAAGGTGTTCGAGATATCTGAAGTCATGGGTGTTGGTGAGGATGGAAATGTAGTTCTAAGTCCTCTTTACAGATTTGAAAATGGAAGACTTATGAGAACTGAAAACGTCCTTCAAAATACGCAGAAGCTGGAACTTGCGGGACTTATCTGAAAAATGATTGCAAGAGTTTTGTGAGGTGAAAGATATGGGAAAAATAAAAAACAAAAAAGAAAAATATATCGAGAACAGAGGCGTATTCGGGAACGCCCCAGACTATCATGTGTATCACATGACACCTGCGGATCTGCTGATGGGATTTCTGAAGGGATTTGGTATAGGCGGCGCGATCATATTTATATTCTTCAGGACTCCTGCTGCAACTCTGATTGTAGGAACGATAGCCGGAATAATCGGTATCTTCGTACATAAAAAAAGACTCCTGAGCAGGAGATATGAAACGCTACTAGATCAGTTCAAAGAAATGCTTGAAGCACTGGCAACGTCCTTCAGTTCCGGAAGAAACAGTGTGGAAGCTTTTGGTGATGCATATAAGGATCTGTCAAATATCTATCCAAAGGATGCGTACATCCTGGTCGAGATTAAAACTATTCTCGATGGAATCCAGAACAATCAGACTGTTGAAACTATGCTCCGTGACTTCGGAGACAGGAGTGGACTTGAGGACATATCCAGCTTTACTGATGTTTTTGTTGAAACAGGGCGTCAGGGTGGAAATATGACAAAGGTTATCAGTGATGCGAGAGTTCTGATCAATGAAAAAATCGATACTGAGCGTGAGATAAGAATGATAACACATAACTCCAAGGTCGAGTTTGACATCATGATGTGTATTCCGTTCTTCATCCTTCTGATAATCAATTCCGACAGCTCAATGTCAATAGTTGAAAACACGCATTTCAATATAGTTATCAAGATTATAGTACTTTCGATATTTGGAGGCGCTTATCTGCTGGCGAGAAAAATGCTCACAGTGAAGGCGTGAGTAGAAAGGAGATACTGACTATGAATGAAGAAAAAACAAGAATGATTTTTATGATAGCGGCATCAGTACTGGCGCTTGTGTGGACGGTTCTGCTGTTTGTTCATAAAACCAAATACAGGGATATAATCGCAGCAGTAAAAAGAAGCGGACGAGCTCACTGTTTTGCAGATCTGCTGCTCATAGGTTTCAATCTGATCGAACTGTTTCGCTTAAACGGACTCTCGGCGAGAAGTCAGAGACTTAAGAAGATCATAGCGGATAATCATGGTGATAAATATGCTGACTATTACTATCTGGTATGCAGAGGAAGACAGCTCACGATTGCATTTAGTGCACTTCCTGTAGTGTGCGTCGTTGCAGCAGTTCAGACTGAACCGATACTTATATATCTGACTATGTTTTTAGCAGGTCTCTTCATATACAGCTGTGAGAGAGATGAAGCAAAGGCTCATGATGAGAGAAAAGACAGAATGCTTGAACAGTTCCCAAGAGTTATATCTAAACTGGCACTTCTCATTTGCTCCGGCATGCCTCTTCGCGAGGGCTGGAGACGTGTTGCTGAAGGTGGAGATGGTGAACTCTATGACGAGATGAAGAATACTGTTTCCGAGATAGAAAACGGAACTATGGAGATTCAGGCTTATAAGGATTTCGGGAACAGGTGTGAAGTCAAGGAGATTCAGAAATTCTCTTCGATGTTGATCCAGAACATGCAGAAGGGAAGCGGCGAGCTTACTGAATATATGCGCGAATTATCACTTGAAATGTGGACCACAAGAAAAGATATCGCAAAGAAAAAAGGCGACAGAGCAGCATCACTACTTATGCTTCCAATAAGTCTGATTTTCATAGGAATACTGTTGATGATCCTGGCTCCGGCCTTCATGCAGATGAGTATTTGATGAAATAAGTATCAAAAGACAAAATGAGTTTCTGATTTATGATAAAAAATGTGCAAAAAATATACCAACCCTATGGGCTAATATAAAATTGTAAATAAAACACCGGATAAGGTGAATAGAAAAAAGAAAAGAAATAAGAAAAGGAGAAAGCTTATGAAGAATTTAATCACAAAAAAGGAAGAAATCATTGAAAGAACAAAGGGATGTATTGAAGAGGAAAAGGGCGCTAGTGATCTGATAGCTGTAGTTGTTATCATAGTTATCCTTCTGGTTGTAGCAATCGTCTTCAAGGATCAGTTGATAGGTATCGTTAATTCACTTGGCGATAAGGTAAGCAACTGGATCTCAAGTAATTAAAAACGTCTGAAATGGGGTGAGCAGAAATGAGAGATAAAAATAATGAACGAGGGGAGGTGATGGTGGAGGCGGCTATATATTTCCCTTTTGTACTGTTAGTTGTATTTTTCATTCTACTGCTGAGTATCATGCAGCTGAATCAGTACATACTGAATTTTCAAACTTCCAGAGTTGCAGATATAGCATCGATGGATATGCAGTATGAAGGATTTGATTCCTTGCCGGATAGTTCAAATCCTTCCTTTGCATCAGGACTTTCTGAAACACCTGGATCGGGATTTGCAACAGCACATTACAGGGCTATGCAAAACAGTGATCAGAAAGTAAGTTGTACAAAAGGTGTTGGAAAATATTCCAGTCTGCTAGAAAATTCGATAAAAAAATATTCGTTGATAAATGGATTTGTTACAGCACGTCCTACTGTATATGTTGAGCGGGGATTTACAGACATTATCACGGTGGATGTGACTTATGACCTGAAAATGCCAAAGATCATCGAATATATAACCGGTTCGAGCAAACCGATAATAGCAAGAAGCTGCACATCAAAGGTGGCAATCAGACCGGTCAATACAATAAGACGTTATGATGCAATGAAAAATCAGGTTGAAAACTATTACGGCGGAGACGGCTGGATGCCAGGGGTTGAGAGATATTCGAACTGGGAGTTTGACTATATGGCAACCGGCGGTTCTTCAAAATAAAAATCTCAGAAGGGAGTGGAATCCATGAGGGCATTTCGATTATTCAGAAAATTAAATACCTGTTCAGATGTCTCTGGTGCGGTAAATAATGAGAGGTCTGAGAATGGATCAATAACCATTTTCCTCTCTTGTATTCTTCTCCCACTTATAATTGCTGAGATTACGATAATAAATCTATGTGCACTTACCGCGGCAAAACAGATAGTAAATGATGCAGGTAAAATGTCTTCGAATGCAGCACTCACAGATTACAACAAAACACTTCATGATATGTACGGACTTATAGTGTTTGACGGTGATGGATCTGAGGCAATATCAAGAGCGGAGAGTACATTTAAGGAGAATATCTGCACTGGAGCCAGCACAGGATATAAAGAGGTTGAGGCCGGAAAGAACCGGGATTGGTTTGAGAGAAAAAAAGCTACATGGAGTATGGGAAGGAAAAATAGAAGTGTAGACGTCTCTGTGGAAATGGATAGCTCGTCGGTCCTGGCAAACACGGATGTCTTCAAGGGGCAGATATGTGATGCGATGAGATATAACTACAAGGCCACTGAGCAGATAACGCCGGAAGATCTGGAATACTATGCAAGGTATCCTGACAGTGTTGATGCAATAAAGACGAAGATTGAATATGACGAAGAGCTTTATGATTACTTTGATGATTGTCTCGAGCTTGTTGAGGAACTGAAGATGAATATGGTTGAGATCCAAGAAGAGGGTGAGGATGGTACGAGACATATATATTTTGAACACAGAATATATATTTATAGG
>CACYJP010000055.1 GCA_902774725.1 uncultured Lachnospiraceae bacterium | reverse complement strand
AGGTAAAGGTTCTTGAGGGAGCACTTAGCAGCAAACAGGGACCTGGAAAGGTTGTAAACGGCGGAAGCACAGCAACAGTTAAGGTTGGAAACGATGCAGAGTTTACACTTGATAAGGTCGAAAATCCTGTTGAAGATGTAACACCTCCGGTTCCGTCTAAGGAAGATACACCTCCGGTACCATCTAAGGAAGTGACACCGGTAACACCACAGACTACAGGCGGTTCGTCTAAGGAACCTGAGGCACCAAAGAATACAACAGCTGAGAATACTCCTGGACCAAATGCTCCTGGACCAAATGCACCGGGACCTAAGACACCTGCAACAGGAGATACATCACCGCTTTCTGTGGCAATCATAATGCTGCTTGTATCAATGATGGCAGTTGTTCTTATCGGATTAAAAAAGAAAAATAGAAAGACAAACTAAATCAGACTAAACAGTTAGACTTGAAAATCCCTATATTGATAGCAGAGAAATGTATTTCTCTGCTATCTTTTTTATAGGTGACAAAAGGGATTCTTTGGAGTACAATTAAATCACTTTCAGACAAAAACGGAGGGGATTTAAATGGTTAAGGATGATTGTATTTTTTGTAAGCTTGCGAATGGAGTTTTTCCTACAAATAAGATATATGAAGATGATGATTTCACGGTTATACTTGATGCGAGTCCGGCGAATAAAGGACATGCATTGATTCTTCCGAAGCAGCACTATGCGAATCTTTTTGAAATAGATGACGAAGTTAGTGCGAAGGTTCTTCCGCTTGCGAAGAAGATTGCAACAGCTCTTAAGGAAGAACTTGGATGTGATGGTATAAATGTAGTTCAGAATAATGGGCCTTCAGCAGGTCAGACTGTCTTTCATTTCCATGTACATGTGATACCTAGATATGATAATGATTCTTTTGAATTAGGATGGCCACAGGGGGAGCCGGATCAGGCTGAACAGGCAGAGCTTGCAAAGAAGCTGGCTGAAAGATTGGAGGTTTAAGTATGTCATATACAGCAGAAGTAATTAAGTATAAGGGCAAGGATGTTATTCAGTTAACAGCCGGAAAGTACACAGCTATAATAGCTCCATTTCTCGGAAGTAATATCATCTCAATGGAGGATAGCGAGAACAACGTCAGCTTTTTCAGAAAAGATGAAAGCCTTAGTGTAGATGAGCTTAAGGCAAGTGCTGAGGTTTATGGCTTCCCGACACTTCTTTATCCGAATAGACTGAAGGATGGAATTCTTAAAACAACAGATGCAGAGTACGTATTTCCTATAGTTGATATAGAAGGGAACAACGCGCTTCATGGCTTCCTTCACAAAAGAGAGCACAGCATACTTGATGTGAGAGTGATGGGAGAGACAGCCATAGCGAGAACGGAATATATCTATAACGAAAAGGATCCGTTCTTTGATACATTTCCTGTTAAATTCAGAGCAGAGTATACATTTAAGCTTTCGGATGATGGAATGAATTATGAGTTTACAGTGACAAATACATCTGATAAGCAGCTGCCTTACGGTGTATGTAATCATACAACGATAAATGGTCCTTTTACCAAGGATGGAGAAGCACTTGAAACCAGACTCTTCGTTACTATTGGTGATAAGTGGCCACTCAATCAGAGAAATCTTCCAACGTGTGATTTCATTTCTCTGGATAATCATGACAGGCAGTATCTGACCGGTTCTATGATTCCGGTTAAGCATATAATTAATAATGATGTTTATAATTGTGAGACCTATGATGTTGATGGAGTTCCTTTCAGGGGTGCTATTGCAACTGACGTGAAGTCAGGAGTTGAGATCTGTTACGAGGTTGATGACAACTTCAAATTCTGGGTTATCTGGAATGATGGCGGTGAGAAAGGATATTTCTGTCCGGAGCCTTCAACATGGATGATAGATGCACCGAACCTTCCTCTTCCAAAGGAAGAGTCAGGCTACGAGGAGCTTGCACCGGGCGAAAGCAAGACCGTAAGAGAACACATTTACAGCAGAATGAAATAAATATGAGTTTGGATGAGTTTTATTGGGGCGGTTTTCTATGATAAGTCAAAGAGAACCGTCCCTATTGACTTCCAATACTGGAAATAATACCAGCTCAGTGATGACAAAAGGTCTTTTTTGAAGTATAATTACAGAAGTTTTTTGTAAAGGAGAAAAAAAGTGGAACACAGATTATTTACATCTGAATCTGTAACAGAGGGACATCCGGATAAAATATGTGATCAGATATCAGACGCTATTCTTGATGAAATGTTAAAACAGGACCCAAACAGCCGTGTAGCATGCGAAACAACATGTACTACGGGAATGGTATATGTTATGGGAGAGATAACCACTGAAGCATATGTGGATATTCAGAAGGTTGTCAGAGAAACTGTCAGAGAGATAGGCTATGACAGGGCTAAGTATGGTTTTGATTGCGATACATGTGGAGTTATCCTTGCAATAGATGAGCAGTCTGCTGATATAGCTATGGGAGTTGATAAGGCTCTCGAGGCCAGAGAAAATACAATGAGTGATGAAGAGATAGAGGCTATTGGAGCCGGTGATCAGGGACTTATGTTTGGGTATGCTACAAATGAAACTCCTGAGCTTATGCCTTATCCTATTTCTATGGCTCATAAGCTTTCACTCAAGCTTACAGAGGTTAGAAAGAACGGAACTCTTCCTTATCTCAGACCTGATGGAAAGACTCAGGTTACAGTTGAGTATGATGAGGCCGGAAAGCCGGTTAGAATTGATACAGTAGTCCTTTCAACTCAGCATAGCGAGAAAGTGACTCAGGAGCAGATTCATGAGGATATACGTAAATATGTTTTTGATGCTGTTCTTCCGAAGGATATGGTAGATGATGAAACAAAATACTTCATCAATCCTACAGGCCGTTTTGTAATAGGTGGTCCTCATGGAGATTCAGGTCTGACAGGACGTAAGATAATAGTAGATACCTACGGTGGATATGCTCGTCACGGCGGCGGTGCATTCTCAGGAAAGGATCCTACAAAGGTAGACAGATCTGCATCCTATGCTGCAAGATACGTAGCTAAGAATATCGTTGCAGCAGGTCTTGCTGACAAATGTGAGATACAGCTTTCATATGCAATCGGTGTTGCAAAGCCAACCTCGATCATGGTTGATACATTTGGCACAGGAAAGATATCTGATGAGAAGATAACAGAAATTGTCAGAGAAAACTTTGATTTAAGACCGGCAGGTATTATAAAGATGCTCGACCTTCGTCGTCCGATTTATAAGCAGACTGCTGCGTATGGACACTTTGGTCGTACAGACATCGATGTTCCTTGGGAGCATACAGATATGGCTGAAAAGCTGGCGAGCTATCTTTAATCAGAAACACAAATAAAAAATGACAGCGAGGAATTCGATATGAAAAATATGCTTAACTTCAAAAACTTCTCGGCAGAGGAGCTTATGGAAATACTTGAAATCGCACAGGATATGAAGAAAAATCCTGAGAAGTATGCGCACGCACTTGAGGGAAAGAAGCTTTATTCTCTTTTTGAAAAAACTTCTACCAGAACATTTCTCTCATTTGCAACAGGAATTACTGAGCTGGGTGGAAGCTACTTCAATCAGCTTTGGGAGGATTCCAACTTCGTTCTCGGCGAGCCTATTTCAGAGATAAAATATGTATGCAGAAATGTAGACATTATCATGGCACGTCTTGTAAAAAATGAAACAGTTGAGCTCTTCGGAGAAAATGTTACAGTTCCTTTCATCAATGGCTGTGACAGTTCTTATCATCCGTGTCAGATACTTGCTGACGCACTTACAGTTATTGAGAAGTTTGGTGATCTGAATGTTAACTTTATGTACATCGGTGCGAAGAACAACGTATTCAATTCACTTGTTGAATTCTTTGCAAAGATGCAGAAGGGTACACTTTATGGACTTACACCGCTTGTAAACAATACTGCATGTGGTGATGACTTCTATGAAGCAGCTAAGGCAACAGGATTCTACAAAGAACTTGATCCTGCTATGTCAATGGAAGAAGCTCATGAGTATGCAAAGAAGATGAATATCATCTATACAGATACATGGGTTGATATGGAATTCTTTAACAACCCTGCATATCAGAAGCAGAAGGAAGAGACTCTGGCAAAGATGATGCCATATCAGATCAACGATGAATTCCTTGAGGGTAGTGACGCTCTCGTATTCCATGACATGCCTATGCATGTTGGTTTTGAGATTTCCGAAAGCGTTGAGAAGAAGCATATGGAAACTATCCTCGATGAGGCAGAGAACAGACGCCACGCTGAAAAGGCTGTTATGTACTATCTGCTTACAAAATGTTAAACAATTTACAAATTAAATGACGCGATGCATCACGCAGGTGGTGCTGACCGTCATTTATCTTTATGCGACATAAGTGTCAAAATGTACTTTCGACACACACATCATTAAATAGGAGATTTGTTATGAAACATTTAATTGATCCAATGGACTTATCAATGGATGAGCTTGATGAAGTGCTTGAACTTGGAGAAGAAATATTTGAGAATCCTGAGAAGTATGCTGAGATCGCAAAGGGAAAGAAGATAGCTACACTTTTCTATGAACCATCCACAAGAACAAGACTCAGCTTTGAGTCAGCGATGCTGGATCTCGGTGGAAATGTAATCGGCTTCTCATCAGCAACAGACTCATCTGTTTCAAAGGGCGAATCTGTAGAGGATACCGTAAGAACAGTAGGCTGCTTTGCCGACGTAATAGCGATGAGACATCCGAATGAAGGAGCACCGAAGCTTGCATCAATGTTCTCACCTGTGCCGATCATCAATGCAGGTGATGGTGGTCATAACCATCCGACTCAGACACTTACCGACCTCATCACGATCAGAAAAGAAAAAGGAAGACTCGACAACATGACAATCGGCCTTTGCGGTGACTTAAAGTTTGGTCGTACTGTTCACAGTCTTATAAAGGCGATGTCCAGATATAAAGGTATAAAGTTTGTCCTTATATCTCCTAAGGAGCTGAGGGTTCCGGATTATATCATTTCAGAAGTAATCGAACCGGCAGGTCTCGAGTATGAAGAGGTTGAATCCCTTGAGGAAAACATAGGAAAAGTAGATATCCTCTACATGACAAGAGTTCAGAGAGAACGTTTCTTCAACGAGGCTGATTACGTTCGTTTGAAGGATACATACATTCTCGATAGAAAGAAGATGAAGCTTGCGAAGGAAGATATGATAATTCTCCATCCACTTCCAAGAGTAAACGAGATATCACCATCAGTCGATGACGATCCAAGAGCCTGCTACTTCCGCCAGGTTAAGTACGGTAAGTTCGTAAGAATGGCGCTGATATGCAAGCTGACCGGACTTGTTCCGTGGAAATAAACTGGTGGGGGATGGTTCTAATTGACTTAGAGCTTATTAGGTTATAAGGAAGGAATAGAAATGAAAATAGATAGTATACAGAATGGAATAGTTCTTGATCATATAACTGCAGGAAATGCAATGCGTCTTTATTATGACCTCGGTCTTGATAAGCTGGACTGCAGCGTTGCCATGATGCAGAATGTTAAGTCCGGTAAGATGGGAAAAAAGGATATCATCAAAGTCGATATGGCTGAGTATGATATAAACTTCGATGTAATCGGTTACATAGACCCGGGTGTTACGGTTTGTATTATCAAGGATGGGGTGACAGTTGAGAAAAAGAAGGTTGCGCTTCCTACAAAGCTTGTGAACATCCAGAAATGTAAAAACCCGAGATGCATCACTGCAATAGAACCGAACATCCCGCACATCTTCAAACTGACCGATCCCGAAAAGAGAGTATATAGATGTATATACTGTGAGGATAGTGCCAGATCGTAAGATCTGGCATCCGAACGACAGTGAGGACATGTTGCACGAAGTGCAACCATAGCTTGCAAAGCAAGCTATGCAAATCCGAGGAGCGGATTTGATGCGGATAGTGCCAGATCGTAAGATCTGGCATCCGAACGACAGTGAGGACATGTTGCGCGAAGCGCAACCATGGTCATTTTTGGTATTAAGGAGTTACACATGATAAAAGCAAATAATCTTTCAATGGTATATGGGAAAGATTTTAAGGCGGTTGATAAATTGTCCTTTGAGATAAAGCCCGGTGAGATAGTTGGCTTTGCCGGACCTAATGGAGCAGGTAAAACAACCGCTATTAAAATGCTTACGGGAATACTCAAGCCTACCGAGGGTAGTGCTGTGATAAATGGTTTTGATATAGTAAAGGATCCGATCAAGGCTAAGGAAAGCTTTGCTTATGTTGCTGATAATCCGGATATTCTCCTTCAGCTGACCGGAATAGAATACATCAATTATATAGCAAATCTTTATAAGGTTCCGATGGATACAAGAGAAGGCAGGATAAATGAACTCGCTGATCGTTTCGGAATCAGGGATTCTTTGGGAAGGCCGATGAAGGAGTATTCTCACGGAATGAGACAGAAGACTATGGTTATCGCTGCACTCATTCATAATCCTCCGGCGTGGATACTTGATGAGCCGATGACAGGACTTGATCCAACAGCTGCATTTGAGCTGAAGCAGATGATGAAGGAGCATGCAGAAAAAGGAAATGCTGTTCTTTTTTCCACTCATGTTCTTGAGGTTGCAGAGAAGCTTTGCGACAGGATAATGATAATCAATCATGGAGTGAGTCTGTATCAGGGTACCGTTGATGATCTGAAGGCTAAGCATCCGGGCGAGGACCTGGAGGCGATATTCATAGGAATGGTTGGACAGGAGTAAGGTTTTTTGAATAATAGTAATACCAATAAATCAAGTACAATCGGCATCCGTTCTCTTACGAAAATCTTCAGTAAGAATTCTGAGATGCAGCTTCCTGAAAAAACAGGATATAAGGTGCTGGCTCTTATAGCCGCGCTTGGAATAATGATCCCATGTACACTTATAGTCGGATATATAAGCTTTGTCATGACAGAGGCTTTGCTCGAAACTGATTCGGCAGTGGGTGGGATGCTTTTTGAAATGCAGATTCTCTCGGCATTTTCGATGATTTTCGGAATGCTGATCATTTTCAGTGTAATGTTTTTCTCTTCCGATAGAGAACATTTCGTTACACTGCCTATCCCTACGCATCATCTGATGATGGCGAAATTCCTTTATGCATACATAGCTGAAAGTATTATGGAGTTCATGATACTGATAGCGGTTTTCATTGGATACTTCATTGCGATTGCGAAGAATCTTGGGATCGGAGCGGCTCTTCATCCTGTGTCACTTGTGGCATCAGTTGCAGGAGTTTTCCTTATTCCACTTGTTCCGATGATATACTGTGCAGTTTTCAGCCTGGTGCTGATGGCGGCGCTCAGCAAAGTGAAAAGTAAGAAGGTTTTCTATAGAACTTCGACTCTGTTTCTGCTTATGTTTGCCGGTCTGTTTCTGTTATCACTTAAGGGAATCGGCGACATCAATATGGAGAACTACGTTGAGTCACTGGGAAGTGGTGATAACCTGATGCTTAGAACACTGAACATCATTTTCTTCCCTGTTCCGTGGCTCGCAAATGCAATAAGTGAGGGAAGTATTCTATGGTTCCTTCTTAGTCTTCTCGGAAGTGCGGCACTTCTTTTCGCTCTTTATTTCCTGGGCAAGGCTCTTTATCAGAAGGGGCTTTATACAGCGGCATCACTTGGCTCGTCTAAAAAAGCCGAGATAAAATCAAGCGATATAACTGAGGATTCTCAGTTTAAGGCAAGCTTCCTCAAGGAAATAAGAGTAATCCTTCGAACGAAGGCATTCTCCGGAAACTGTGCATATATCAACATCCTCTGGCCGGTTGGAGCATTTCTGCTTTTCCATTTTACAAAGGACAAGGGTGCTATAGCGAGTTTTGTAGATATGTATCAGCTGGGTAAGGAACGAGCAGAGATGATAATGATAGTTGTTGTTATATCTATTGCCTTTATAGCGACAGCTCTCAATTCGCTCGCGTCCACAGCCTTTACCAGAGAGGGACAGCATCTCAGTCTTATCAAGTTTATTCCTGTTCCTTTCGAGACGCAGCTTTTGGCAAAAGCAGCAGTTAGCGTGATTTTTACATTTCCTGCACTTTTGCTTACAGATATCGTTATCTGCGTATATCTGAAGGCTTCGATCGTGATGGGAGTATTCTATGCGATACTGATGCTGCTTGCACATCTGATATCGATGGTCATCGGTATCCTGATGGACAGCTCTTCACCATACGTGGAGTGGGATGATGAATACAGTGCACTCAGAGGAAATCTCAATACATTTTTTAACATGGCTATTATGATGGTGTTTAGTGCGGTTGTTGTAGGCCTGGGAATTTTGATGTACGAGCTTCTGAAGCTTCCGATCGGAGTGTTTTACGTTGCGATTTTTGTGATACTTCTGGGCGTAATGCTGAGAATGGTAACCGTAGGAAAAAAGAAAATAATAATCAACATGGGTAATTTATAAGGTTTTATAAAGATTGTAACAATTCTGTAATATTTGGTGTTTACAAATCTGATTTTTATGTTATAATAATGTAGTTGATTTATATTATGTGAACCAAAGGATGATATTTTTCCAATGAGACCATATGAAGAACAGTATGTCATCAGAGGCGGTAAACCGCTCGAGGGAGAGGTCGTAATAGCAGGTGCGAAAAACGCTGCACTTGGTATCCTGGCCGCAGCCGTAATGACAGACGACAAGGTTACAATTGAAAATGTTCCATATGTATCCGATACGAGAACCCTACTCAAGGCTATCGAAAATATCGGAGCGACAGTTGAATATAAGGATAAACACACAGTAGTTATTTGTGGAAAGGGCATCAGAGAGAGACAGCCTGTAGATGATGAATACATCAGGCGAATAAGAGCTTCCTACTATCTGATAGGAGCACTTCTCGGAAAGCATAAGTATGCAAATGTTGCTCTGCCGGGTGGATGCGATATAGGCGCTCGTCCGATCGACCTCCACATCAAAGGCTTCGAAAAACTCGGTGCAAGAACTGAGATAGTGTCAGGCGGAAGCATAATCGCTGAGGCTGAGGAGCTTCACGGTGCTCATATCTATCTTGATACAGTTTCTGTAGGTGCAACTATCAACATTATGATGGCAGCAGCACTTAGTCCGGGAAAAACTACTATTGAGAACGCGGCAAAAGAACCACACATAGTAGACGTAGCAAACTTCCTTAATACAATGGGAGCAAATATAAAGGGTGCCGGTACTGATGTCATCCGCGTCAGAGGAGTTGAAAAGCTTCATGGAGCTGAGTATTCAATTATTCCTGATCAGATAGAAGCAGGAACCTTCATGGCGATGGCAGTAGCAACCAGAGGAAATATACTTATTAAGAATGTTATTCCTAAGCACCTTGAGGCCATCTCTTCAAAGCTGGTTGAGATGGGGGCTCACGTAATTGAGTATGATGATTCTGTAAGAGTTATGGCTGATGGGGATCTGAAGTCAACTCAGGTTAAGACACTTCCTTATCCTGGTTTCCCTACAGATATGCAGGCTCAGATGGCAGCGATACTTGCCCTGGCAGACGGAACGAGTATTGTTACAGAAAGTATCTTTGAGAATCGATTCAGATATGTTGCTGAACTCGTTCGCATGGGAGCGAAGATAAGAGTCGAAGGTAATTCTGCTATCATAACAGGAATCAAGAAGTATAACGGTGCAAATTTAAGAGCATCAGATCTGAGAGCCGGAGCTGCACTTGTTATAGCGGCACTTTCTGCAGAGGGTGTAAGCGTAATCGAAGATATACAGTATATCAAGCGTGGTTATGAAGACTTTGACCAGAAGATAAGAGATCTCGGCGGAGTTATGGAAATAGCCGAAAACGAGAAGGATGTACAGAAGAAAAAACTTCAAGTGATATAAAAAATCGGTCGCCGGGGTGCGACTGATTTTTTTTCTTTATTCTATTGAACTATTGTGTTAAAATACAAAGTAGCGCTTTGTTTCCATTAGACTAAAAGCGGTAAAGGAGTATAAAAATGGCAAAGAAACCTTATTACATTACGACAGCAATTGCTTATGCGTCTGGAAAGCCTCATATAGGTAATACTTATGAAATCGTACTTGCAGACAGTATAGCTAGGTACAAGAGATTTATTGGATACGATGTCAGATTCCAGACAGGAACTGATGAGCATGGACAAAAGATTGAAACAAAAGCCTTCGAAGAGCTGAACACACCAAAGGAGTTTGTTGATGAGAAGGCTGCTGAGATAAAGCGTATCTGGGACCTTATGAACACATCCTATGATAAGTTTATAAGAACAACTGATGAATATCATGAGAAGCAGATACAGAAGATATTTAAGAAGCTTTACGATCAGGGAGATATTTATAAGGGTTCATATGATGGACTTTACTGTACACCTTGTGAGTCCTTCTGGACAAAGTCACAGCTGGTAGATGGATGCTGTCCTGACTGTGGACGTCCTGTAAAGGAAGCTTCAGAGGAAGCTTACTTCTTTAAGATGAGCAAATATGCACCAAAGCTTATGAAATACATCGAGGATCATCCTGAATTCATTCAGCCTGAGTCTCGTAAAAATGAGATGGTTAATACATTTCTCAAGCCGGGTCTTCAGGACCTTTGTGTATCAAGAACCTCGTTTAAGTGGGGTATCCCGGTTGATTTTGATGAGAAGCACGTTGTTTATGTATGGATAGATGCGCTTTCAAACTATATCACCGGACTTGGCTACGATGTAGACGGAAATAGTGATCCATTATATGAGAAGTACTGGCCGGCAGATCTTCATCTGATCGGAAAGGACATCCTCAGATTCCATACTATTTATTGGCCGATCATGCTTATGGCACTCGGTGAGCCGCTTCCGAAGCAGGTATTCGGACATCCATGGCTTATTCAGAGCGATGGTAAGATGAGTAAGTCTCGTGGAAATGTATTATATGCCGATGATATGGTTGACCTCTTCGGAGTTGACGCCGTAAGATATTTCCTGCTTCATGAGATGCCATTTGAAAACGATGGCGTTGTATCATGGGAGCTTCTTATAGAGAGGGTAAATTCTGACCTTGCAAACACACTTGGCAATCTTGTAAACAGAACTATATCTATGTCAAACAAGTACTTTGGTGGTGTTGTTACCAACACCGGAGTAAGCGAGGATGTAGACGAGGATCTGAAGAAGACTGTTATTGAGGCAAGAACCAGAATCAACATCTGCATGGACAAGCTCCGTGTAGCTGATGCTATAACAGAGATATTTGCTATATTTAAGAGATGCAACAAGTATATAGATGAAACTATGCCTTGGGTACTTGCAAAGGAAGAGGATAAGCAGTCAAGACTTAATACTGTGCTTTATAACCTGATTGAGGGTATCACAATTGGCGCTTCATACCTTGAGCCATTTATGCCTGAGACATCAGCAAAGATCCTTGCACAGTTAAATACTCCAAAGAGAACAGTTACTGAGCTGGGACAGTTTGGTCTCTATCCTTCAGGAAACAAGGTAACTGATAATCCTGAGATTCTTTTTGCGAGAATTGATGTTCAGGAAATGCTCGATGAGATAGCAAGACGTTTCCCTTCAGCGCCAGAACCTGAGGTTGATCCTGAGGAAGAAAAGAAGAAGGAAGAGGCAAAGAAAAAAGAAGAGAAGACAGAACCTACAAAGGTTGAGGCTGTTCAGAAGGCTCTCCTTACAATAGATGAGTTTGACAAGATGCAGCTTCAGGTAGGTGAGATCCTTGAATGTGCAGAGGTTCCTAATTCAAAGAAGCTTCTGTGCTCACAGGTACAGGTTGCAGGAAAGGTACTTCAGATCGTTTCCGGTATCAAGAACTACTACAAGGCTGAGGAAATGGTTGGTAAAAAGGTAGTGGTTATAACAAACCTTAAGCCTGCAAAGCTTGCGGGTATCTTATCAGAAGGAATGCTTCTGTGTGCAGAGGACGACGAAGGAAACCTTTCACTTCTAACTACAGAGAAAGATGTACCGGCAGGTTCAATGATCAGTTAGAGGAGATAAGTGTGAAGACGAAAATAGTAAAAAGAAGTATTTGTATAAGCCTTTGCTTAATGCTTCTGATCAGTCTGACGGCTTGTGGAAA
>CACYJP010000054.1 GCA_902774725.1 uncultured Lachnospiraceae bacterium | reverse complement strand
TATATATAGAACCTTTACCATTCTGAAGGAGTCAGAAAATGGTGAAGCTGATGGAAAAGGTAAGTACAAAAATGAATGGGTAAACGGAAGATGGTACGATGAATTTGGTAATTGTACCTATGATGCTGTTTTATCCTGGAAAAGTAATGATAAAGGCTGGTGGGTAGAGGATAGGAGAGGCTGGTACCCACAGAGCCAGTGGCAAAAGATTGACGGAAAATGGTACTACTTCCTGGCGGATGGCTATATGGATTATTCAGAATATAGAGATGGATGTTGGCTTCGCTATGACGGTGCCTGGGACGAGGAATACTATGGAGGTCACTGGATGTGTGATTCGACAGGCTGGTGGTATGAGGATGCAACAGGCTGGTATCCACGTTCAAGATGGGTATGGATTGATGGTTCATGCTATTACTTCGGTGCCGATGGCTATATGGCATCAAATACATATGTCGATGGATGCTGGGTAGGAGCTGACGGCGCCTGGGTAAAATAATAGGAGTGAAATATGGCATTATCCGAAAAGGTGATTCATCTTTTAATAGAAGAGGCTGAAAAAGCAAGGAATATGGCTTATGCGCCTTATTCAAAGTATCTAGTAGGTGCTGCACTGGTTGTTCCTTCAGGGAAGATATATACGGGCTGCAATGTTGAAAATGCATCATATGGACTCACTAATTGTGCAGAACGAACAGCAGTTTACAAGGCTGTGAGTGAAGGACAGAGGCATATCGATGCCATAGCGATAGTGGGTGGTCCGCTTATTACGGAGGAAACAGAGGGGGCTTTTAAGCCGTCCGGCGAGTATGCATTTCCTTGTGGTGCGTGCAGACAGGTTCTAAGCGAATTTCTTCCTGAATCAGGAGATATCTATATCATCGTAGCAAACGGAGTCGATGATTATAAAGTATTTACTCTTTCTGAGTTGATACCTTATACTTTTAATTAATTTTTAAGAAGGGAGTATTTATAATGAAGAAAAGAGGACTTGCGTGTTTTCTTGGAACTCTGATGATCATGTCACTTGCAGCTTGTGGTGGTGATGATAAATCAGATAAAAAAGAGGAAACAACAGCAGCAACAACAGAGGCAACAACTGCAGCAGAAACAACTGAGGCAACAACAGAGGCGACAGAGGCTGCGACAGAGGAAGAGACAACTGAGGCATTAACCGGTGAGCTTTCTGTCGAAGGAGCGACCATAGAAGCACCGGATGGTTGGACGGCTGAACAGACAACAGCTAAAGAGATCAAAATAAGCAAAGATGATAAAAAAGGTGCTTATATCAAGATCAATTACAGCACAAATTCAGATAATGCTGAACAGTGGGCTCATAATTATGATGAAAACTACGGTGGCGGAAATACTATAGATCAGGTTACAGTTGGAGACTATACATTCTGGCATGTAGCACCTGTCGAGGGTCAGGAGTTCCTTATGATTGATGGAACAGAAGAGAAATCTGTTATTAAGATTTCATCAATGAGTCTCGGACTTGATGATTTCAAGCCTGTCGTTGAAACGCTTAAGGTTAAATAAGTGATTTTCATGCATAAAGTATTTAGTTTATAAAGAGCATATAAAGATGGGAAAATGTTTATATTTTCCATCTTTTTTAATTGAAATGTTTTCATAGTTATTATAAACTAATTGGGTAGCTTTTTAGTTTGCATTATATGGAGGTGCGAAACTTGTTTAACTCTATCAAAAAGGGGTTAAGTATTGCTTTAGCGGGGGTTTTAGCAGTATCAACAATTAGTGTTTCAAGCTATGAAACACAGGCTGCAGAGGTTGGCGAGTACAACTATGCAAAGCTGCTTCAGGAGTCACTTTACTTTTACGACGCAAATATGTGTGGTAAGGATGTAGGCGAAAGGTCTGCATTTTCGTGGAGGGATGACTGTCACACGTCTGATTCAGTTGTTATCGATGGTCAGACAATTGATGTTAGTGGTGGATTCCATGACGCAGGAGATCATGGTAAGTTTGGTCTGCCGCAGGCTTACTCTGCAACTATGCTGGGAATATCCTATTATGAATATAAGGATGCATATACCTATGCCGGTGCGTCAGAGCATCTGAAAACCATTACAAATCATTTCTGTGAGTATTTTGAGAGATGTACTGTACTGAACACAGATGGCTCTGTTAAATGTTTTGTTTACCAGGTTGGGGATCATACAGATCATAATTACTGGGGTGCTCCTGAAAATCAGACGGGAAGCAGACAGGCATTCTGTACATCTGATTCTAATACTGCAACAGACGAGGTGAGCGAAGCTGCATCAGCACTTACACTTCAGTATCTGAATTTTGGAGATAGTACTGCACTTAGCTATGCTCAAAAGCTTTTTGCATATGCAAAGAGTCATAATAAATCATGTGCGACAGAGGGACTCTGGGATCCTGCAACAGGTGGATACCTCTATAACTCAACCTCGTGGGGAGATGACTATGCTCTTGCTGCAGCACTTCTATATAAAGCCACGAATGATCAGTCTTATAAGACAGAGTTCAATAATGTAAAGAATCAAAGTCTTGGAAATTATAATATCTGGGCCTGGTGCTCATGGGACGATGTCAGTGCCATAGCTGATTATTACGGAACAGGTTCGGCTTATTCCCTAAATGAATGTGCAAAGAATATGAAAAAATCTGATAATGGTTATAGCTGTCTCCTGGAGTGGGGAAGCTGCAGATATAACTGCAATACTCAGTTCCTGGGACTTCTTTATGACAAGGCAAATGGCAGCAGTACATACAAGGACTGGGCTACATTTCAGATGAATTATATCCTTGGAAATAATAACAATAAGCAGTGCTTTGTTATCGGTTACAATGAGAATTCACCACAGTATCCGCATCACAGGGCTGCGTCAGGTTCAGGCGATGCAAACCAGATCTCTCAAAACAAGAAGACTTTGCTTGGAGCTTTGGTTGGTGGACCTAAGGATGCAAATGGAACCTATACGGATAATCAGGGCGACTATCAGTGTAACGAGGTAGCACTTGACTATAATGCAGGACTTGTTTGTGCTGCGGCGGCGCTTTATCATGTATATAAGGATGATACTAGTGTTCCTAGTTCGCTTATGACAGCAGATGATATCGCTGATATAGATCTCAGATTTGACTATAATGACATTTTGGATGAATGTGATCATACCTGGAATAGCGGAGTTGTTACGAAGAATCCTACATGTACAGATAAGGGTGTTAAAACTTATACATGTACAAAGTGTGGAGAAACGAAGACAGAAGATATTGCCGCAAAAGGACATGTTCCTGTTACAGATAATAGGGTTGAACCGACCACTACGTCAGTAGGCTGGACAGAGGGAAGTCATTGTTCAGTATGTAATCAGATTCTGGTAGCGCAAGAAGAGATTCCTATGCTTGGAAAAGAAAATGACGAAACCGAGGAAGAGGACGAGAATAAAGATAAAGAAGATAATAAAGAAGAAAATACAAACAGCTCTTCATCTGCTAATAATAGTAAAACAAACCAGACTAATAATGGAAATGAAAGTAGTAAAAACAGTAATGAAGCCGGCAAAGTAAATACTGTAAAGTATTCAAATGAATGGGTAAATGGTAAGTGGTATAACGAAGACGGTACCCAGACCTACAGCGGAGTACTTACCTGGAAAACCAATTCAACTGGCTGGTGGGTAGAGGATACTGATGGCTGGTATCCGACAGATCAGTGGCAGAAGATAGACGGTATCTGGTATTACTTCAAATCGGACGGCTATATGGCTGCAAATGAGTACTATAACGGTTACTGGTTTAATGCTGATGGTTCGTGGGATTCACAGTATCTCCTCAGCTGGAAGGTAAATTCAACCGGCTGGTGGGTAGAAGACATATCCGGCTGGTGGCCATCAAGCACATGGCTTAAAATTAACGGCTACTGGTATTACTTCAACGCAAGTGGATATATGGTTACAAGCTGTTATATAGATGGTTACTGGATAGGCTCTGACGGAGTATGCTATTAATTTAAAATTATAAATATAATTCAATAAATAACGAAGTTAAATAATAAAAGGAGACTATAATTTGAAGGATTTTAAAGACAGAAATGAAAGAACAGTTGATGAGATAAAAGAAGGGATAAATGGACTTGGTTCATACGATATCGTTAAGGTTAACGATCTTCCTGAGCTTAACGGTGTTGGCTTTGTTCTTAGTCATAAAAAATCAAAAGCAAGACTTTCTGTTGTTATTAATGATGATGATAACAAGGTTTTTGCCATTGGCTTCAGAACACCACCGACAAACTCAAAGGGTATTCAGCATATAGTTGAGCATACCGTACTTTGTGGATCAAAGAAATATCCGCCAAAGGATCCTTTTATAGAGTTAGCTAAGGGTTCACTCAATACATTTCTGAATGCTATGACATTCAGTGATAAAACTGTATATCCTATAGCCAGCTGTAATGATAAGGATTTCAGAAATCTCATGGATGTTTATCTTGATGCTGTTTTTAATCCAAATATCTATTCAAGAGAAGAGATATTCAAGCAGGAGGGCTGGCATTATGAACTCGCCGACAGAGATAGTGACCTGATTATAAATGGCGTTGTATATAATGAAATGCGTGGTGTTTATTCATCTCCTGATTCTGTTCTTGCGGATCTTGTTAATAAGAAAATGTTTCCTGACAGCTCATATGGCGTTGACTCAGGTGGTGATCCTGATATAATTCCCGAGCTTTCAAGAGAAGAGTATCTTGATTATCATAAAAACTATTATCATCCTTCAAACAGTTATATATACCTCTACGGTATGCTTGATATCGTTGAACAGCTTCAGTATCTCGATGAGCAGTATCTGAAGGATTATGATTATTTATATGTTCCTTCAGAGATAAAGCTTCAGGAGAGCTTTGATAAGCCAATCAGCTTTGTTGGTGGCTATTCTGCCGCAGAGGGAGATGATCTCGAGAAGAGCAGTATCCTGAGCTACAATGTTGTTACAGGCAGAAGCTCGGATAAGGTAAATGCATTAGCTATGGATATTCTTCAATATGTACTTGTTAATGCACCGGGTGCTCCTCTTAAGAAAAAAATCGTTGATTCGGGAATATGCTCTGATGTTGAATGTCAGTTCGATAATTCTATGCTTCAGCCGCTTTTCTCGATAGTTGCAAGAGATGCTGCAACTAAAGACCTTGATACCTTTAAGGATATAATTGAAGGTGAACTTCGAGGTTATGTGGAAAATGGTCTTGATAGAGAGTCTATTGAGGCTGCATTAAACAGATTTGAATTCAGATATAAGGAGGCTGCTACAGGAAGATATCCTAAGGGGCTTACTTATGGAATAGGTGATTTCGAAGGCTGGCTTTATGACGATGACAAAGCACAAAGTACATTTGAGATGCAGAGTGTTTATGATACTCTGAGAAAGGGTCTTGCTGAGGGCTTCTTTGAGAAGCAGATAGAAGAAAAGCTTCTTGATAATAATCACAAGTCTTTCGTCGCAGTAGAGCCTGTTGTTGGACTGAATGATAAGAAGGATGCAGAGCTTGCAGAAAAGCTTAAGGCATATAAGGAAAGCCTTTCTGACGAAGAAAAGGATGCGCTTATAGCTGAAACAAAGCATCTTAAGGATTATCAGTCTGAGCCTTCTACTCAGGAGGAGCTTGAGACAATACCTCTTCTAAGCAGAAGTGATATCAATCCTCAGTCAAAGAAGACTGTTAACAGAGAGACGCTCGTATCAGGTGCAAAAGTTATTGCACATGATATCTTTACTAATGGAATAGCTTATGTAGATTTCAATTTCTGTCTGAATGATTTTGAATTTGAAGAGCTTGGAAAGCTTGAGCTTCTTGTTGAACTTCTTAAGTACGTTGATACAGATAAATACACTTATGGAGAACTTAGAAAGAAGATAGATCTTAAGACCGGCGGTATAGTGTTTAGTCTCGGATGCATGAATAAAAAAGATGGTGATTTCTTTACATATGTAAAATGCCAGCTTAAGACATTTGATGGTCAGCTTGATGCGGGTGTAGAGCTTGTAAAGGATATAATTACAACTTCGCATATCACCGATAAAAAGAGAATTAAAGAGGTTATTTCTGAGATTAAGTCCTCCGGCAAGATATCCCTTGTTGAGGGTGGCCATATGACTACCAGAATGAGAGCTGCATCCTATATAGATCCTGTTGGTAAGATAATGGATAATGTAGATGGTGTTGACTTCTATAGATATATCAATTATCTGGATACTCATTTTGATGAGGTGTATGACGGATTAGCATCAGATCTGTCTCGTCTTTACAAGAAGATATTCCGCAAGAGTGGTATTATTATTTCATATACATCAGATAAGGGTGATGATCAGCTGAAGGAACCTATCGCTTCACTTATGAGTGGTCTTAGTGATGTTGTTTTCGAAGATAAGAAGATGCAGGTTCCTCTTGAAAAGAAAAATGAAGGCTTTAAGACAGGTTCAAAGGTACAGTATGTTGCAATAGCGTCAGACTTCACAAAGCATGGACTTGAGTATAACGGATGTCTCAATGTTCTCAGAGTTATTATGTCCTATGATTATTTATGGACAAATGTAAGAGTGCTCGGTGGTGCTTATGGAGCAATGTGTGACTTTAACCGTTTTGGAATAAGCTATTTTACTTCTTACAGGGATCCTAAGCTTAAGGAAACATATGATGTATATAGAAAAGCGGCGAAATATGTTGAGGATTTTGACTGCTCAGAAAGAGATATGACTAAGTATATAATCGGTACTATATCAAATGTTGATATGCCGCTTACACCGGCTATGCTTGGGGCATTCTCCTTTAGCATGTATATGTCGGGAATTACAGATGAAGAAAGACAGAAGTCCAGAGAGCAGATACTTTCTGCAACACCTGCTGACATAAGAGCGCTCGCTCCTTATGTTCAGGTACTTTCTGAAAGTGATGCAATCTGTACTGTTGGTGGAGAAGAAAAGTTAAATGAGTCAAGAGATATATTCAAGTCAATCGAAAACTTCTACTAAGCCTTTTAAGTCGGGCTTTGTTTCAATTCTTGGACGTCCGAATGTTGGAAAGTCTACTCTGATGAATCATCTGATCGGTATGAAGATTGCAGCAGTTAGTAAACGTGCACAGACTACAAGGAAGAGGATTCAGACGGTTTATACAGATGACAGAGGTCAGATAGTATTCCTGGACACTCCCGGAATCAACCGAGCAGAGACAAAGCTTGGCGAATATATGCTGGATGCGGCAACGGATACTCTTAAAACCTGTGACCTGATTATGTGGATAGTTGAACCAACTACATTTATAGGTGCCGGTGAAAGACATATAATCGAACTGATCGGTAAGGCTGTTGAAAAGGAAGATATACCTGTGCTTCTTGTTATCAATAAAACAGATACTCTTTTTGATGAAAAAGAAGATGCCGATGAAGACGCTGATAGTCAGTTAGTTAAGATTATGGATACATATAAGTCTACCTTTGGCGAGATAACAGGACATGTCTTCACTGATATTATTACGGTTTCAGCTACAGAAGGCCAGGGACTTGATGTTCTGATGGATTGTATATACAGGCTGCTCCCAGAAGGTCCTATGTATTTTGATGAGGATCAGATCACTGATGAGACTGAAAGAGAGATAGCTGCTGAGTTTATAAGAGAGAAATGTCTGAGAAATCTTGATAAAGAGATACCTCATGGTATAGCTGTCGTAATAGATAAGATGCGAACCAGACCTGATGGCTCAATAGTTGATATAGAGGCAACTATTATCTGTGAAAAGGAGAGCCATAAGGGTATTATTATAGGAAAGAACGGGTCAAAGCTTAAGCGTATAGGTACAGAAGCGAGACGCAGTATAGAAGAAATGCTGGAGACTAAGGTCAATCTGAAGCTTTGGGTCAAGGTCAGACCTGACTGGAGAAATAAGACTTCTTATATGTCTGAATACGGATATAAAAAGTAGTTTATATATAAGGATACAAATAATGAACGAGACTATTACTGTTCAGGGTATCGTTCTTGATACTTCATTACTTAAAGAATATGATAAAAGACTGGTTATCCTCAGCGCAGAGCTTGGGAGGATAACCGTTTTTGCTAATGGGGCAAGAAAAAAGAATTCGCCTCTTACTGCTGTGAGCCAGAAGTTTGTTATGGGAAGCTTTATACTCAGGCCCAGTCATACATCGTATACACTTGTCAGTGCCGATGTTAAGGAGACATTTATTGATCTGTCTTATGATTTAGAAAAGATGTCTTATGCTTCTTATGCTTGTGAACTGACTGGTTATTTTACGCAGGATGGAATTGGGGCAAAGGATGAATTAAATCTGCTGTATGTTACATTTCGTGCAATCCTTGCCGAAAGGATGTCTTTAAAGCTTATAAGGTCTGTTTTTATCTGTAAGCTTCTTGATATAGAAGGTCTTGGACTGGAAATGAGTCATTGTGTCAGAAGTAATGTGGAGACAAATCTTCATCATATAAGTCTCGAAGAGGGAGGACTTATTTCTGACGCTGTCTGCAGTAAGGCGAAAAATCCTTTATATATAACTGATGATGCTATATATGCTCTTAGATTTATTCTTAGTCGTGACATAGCTGCACTCTACAGTTTTGACATATCGATAAATACGTGCGATGAAATAGAATCTCTTATGGATGAATATCTGAAGCTGCACGCAGACAGACATTTCAAATCGCTTGATATTCTAAATACTTTGTTGTAAAATGGAGTGGTTTTATGTGGGGGAGTAAGCATATATTAAAAGGATGATGATAATGCTGTTAAAAAGTAAAAGTAAAAAGAAATTAATCAGTCTTGTGATGGCACTTACGATGGTTGTTTCATTTGCGGGCTGTGGAAAGAATAAAAAGGAAGTTAAGCCGGCTAACGGTGTTTCTATAATAGGAGATATCTCCGAGGATACTGTTAAGCTCAGTCCGAACGGGATTGTAACTGAGATATCATGTCAGGATTATTCAACTGATGGTACTGATATATCAGGACTTAAGGATTATATCGATAAAGAAGTAAAAGATTACAACGAAAAGGTCGGATCGACCAAGATAACTCTTGTTGAATATGTTGAGGATGATTCTTCGGCTAAGGTTGCTCTTCAATATACTGATTTTGAAGCATATGCAGACTTTAATAAGCTTGATACCGAGCTTTGCTCATATGATTCTCAGAAAATAGTAGATATGGTTGAGGCAGAGCTTAAGGCAGAGGATACAACACCTCAGATAGATACATCCAATGTCAATATCGAAGAGCTTCAGGAAGCAGGATATGATATCGAGGATCTTGAAAATGGAGTTCTTGGTGGAGATGTAAGTGATGCTTCTGCAACAGATGCTGCTACACTTACAGATGCAGTAAGTAATAATATAGTAAATGCTACAGATGTTGATCCTACTAATTGTATGATGCTTATCACAAGTGATAGTGTTAATTATTCTATAAACAGCGGAAGAGTGCTTTATTATAATTCCAACGCTGTATATGTTAATGAAAATACAGTTCTTTCTACAGGACAGGGAAAAGCAGTTATTGTATTTACATTTAATTAAAGAGAGAGAATTATAATAAAGAAAGAATTTAGATATAGTAAGGAGATTTGCAGATGGATAAAGCAGAGAAAACTATGGAGAAGATCATCTCACTGGCAAAAACAAGAGGATTTGTATATCCGGGTTCAGAGATCTATGGAGGTCTTGCTAATACCTGGGACTACGGAAATCTCGGTGTTGAGCTGAAGAATAATGTAAAGAAGGCATGGTGGAAGAAGTTTATCCAGGAATGTCCTTACAATGTTGGTGTTGATACAGCTATCCTTATGAACCCACAGACTTGGGTTGCATCAGGACATCTCGGAAGCTTTTCAGATCCTCTTATGGATTGTAAGGAGTGTCATGAGAGATTCAGAGCTGATCAGGTTATCGAAAGCTTTGCAGCGGAAAACGGTATCACGCTTGAGTCTTCTGTAGACGGCTGGTCAAATGAAGAGATGGAGAAGTTCATCGAGGATCATAACGTTCCTTGTCCATCATGTGGAAAGCATAACTTCACAGGAATCCGTCAGTTCAACCTGATGTTCAAGACCTTCCAGGGAGTAACTGAGGATGCTAAGAATACAGTATACTTAAGACCTGAAACAGCACAGGGTATCTTCGTAAACTTCAAGAATGTTCAGAGAACATCTCGTAAGAAGGTTCCTTTCGGAATAG
Source organism: uncultured Lachnospiraceae bacterium (assembly GCA_902774725.1). GTDB lineage: Bacteria > Bacillota > Clostridia > Lachnospirales > Lachnospiraceae > Eubacterium_Q. Next base: position 2,102 of record CACYJP010000054.1, on the reverse strand, counting down.
GTCAGGTTGGTAAGTCTTTCAGAAATGAGATTACACCGGGTAACTTCACCTTCAGAACTCGTGAGTTTGAACAGATGGAGCTTGAGTTCTTCTGCAAGCCGGGAACACAGACAGAGTGGTTTGAGTACTGGAGAAAGTTCTGCTTCGAGTGGCTGCTTTCACTTGGTATCAAGGAAGAGAACTTAAGACTTCGTGATCACGATCAGGAGGAGCTTTCATTCTACTCAGATCATACAACAGATATAGAGTATGCATTCCCATTCACTGACTGGGGCGAGCTCTGGGGAATAGCTTCACGTACAGACTATGACCTCACACAGCATCAGAATACATCAGGCGAGCCTATGGAATACTTTGATGATGAGATAAATGAGAAGTATATCCCTTACGTAGTTGAGCCATCACTTGGTGCTGACAGAGTTACACTTGCTTTCCTTTGCGAGGCATATGACGAGGAGGTGCTTGATGCTGAGAAGAACGATGTTCGTACAGTATTACATTTCCATCCTGCAATCGCACCTGTAAAGATCGGTGTATTCCCGCTTTCAAAGAAGCTTGGAGAGGGAGCAGAAAAGGTTTATGCACAGCTTAGCAAGTACTGGAACTGTGAGTATGATGACAGAGGAGCTATCGGTAAGAGATATCGTCGTCAGGACGAGATTGGAACTCCGTTCTGCATCACTTATGACTTTGATTCTGAAGAGGACGGTGCGGTTACAGTAAGAGACCGTGACTCAATGGAACAGGAGAGAGTTAAGATAGAAGATCTCAAGGCTTACTTTGAAGAAAAACTTGATTTCTAAATCAATTAATTAAATATTAAAAAAATGTTAAAAAAAGTGATAATTGGCTATTCAATTATCGCTTTTTTTATGTTATAATTTCGTCAGTTGCGGACTCCGGATTGATAACCCCATATTATTATGGATTCATTCTGAGGATCCACAAAAAATTATTCTATACATTTAGGAGGTATATGACAAATGGCAAACAAATGGGTATACACCTTCAAAGAAGGTAATATGTCTATGCGTAACTTGCTTGGTGGTAAGGGTGCAAACCTTGCAGAGATGACTGAAATCGGTCTTCCTGTACCACAGGGATTCACAATCACAACAGAGGCTTGTACACAGTACTACGAGGATGGCCGTAAGATTAATGATGAGATCATGTCTCAGGCTATGGAAGGTGTAGCTTGGATGGAAGAGGTAAACGGAAAGAAATTCGGTGACCTTCAGAATCCACTTCTCGTTTCTGTTCGTTCAGGTGCTCGTGCATCTATGCCAGGTATGATGGATACAATCCTCAACCTCGGTCTTAATGATGAAGTAGTAGAAGCTATGATCAAGGGAAATCCTGATCCAGCATTCGAAAGATTCGTATATGATTCATATAGAAGATTCATTCAGATGTTCTCAGACGTAGTTATGGAAGTTGGTAAGAAGTATTTTGAGCAGCTTATCGACAAGATGAAGGAAGAGAAGGGTGTTAAGTTTGACGTAGACCTTACAGCTCAGGATCTTAAGACACTTGCTGAGCAGTTCAAGGCTGAGTACAAGAATCAGCTTGGACAGGACTTCCCTTCAGACCCTGTAGAGCAGCTGAAGCTTGCTATCGAGGCAGTTTTCCGTTCATGGGATAACCCTCGTGCTAACGTATATCGTCGTGACAATGATATCCCTTATTCATGGGGTACAGCTGTAAACGTAATGCCTATGGTATTTGGTAACCTTAACAACGAGTCAGGTACAGGTGTTGCATTTACAAGAGATCCTGCTACAGGTGAGAACAAGCTTATGGGTGAGTTCCTCATCAACGCACAGGGCGAGGACGTTGTTGCCGGTGTTCGTACACCTATGCCAATCGCTCAGATGGAGAAGGAATTCCCAGAAGCATATGCTGAGTTCCTTAAGGTTTGTGAGACTCTTGAGAATCACTACCATGATATGCAGGATATGGAGTTCACAGTTGAGAATAAGAAGCTTTACATGCTTCAGTGTAGAAATGGTAAGAGAACAGCTCCAGCTGCTCTGAAGATCGCTTGTGACCTCGTTGATGAGGGACATAAGACACCTCAGGAAGCAGTTGCTATGATCGATCCT
>CACYJP010000053.1 GCA_902774725.1 uncultured Lachnospiraceae bacterium | reverse complement strand
TTCTTGAAGAACCGCCGGTTGACAGGCGCCCTGTTCAGACCTATGTCATGGAGTACGATAAGGAAATCGTGAAAGAAGCAATCTCGAGAGAGCTTGCACGCGATGGTCAGGTCTATTATGTCTATAATCGTGTGGATGATATAGAAAGAGTGACGCTTGAGCTGAGAAGCATTCTTCCGAATGCTCGTATAGAGTTTGCGCATGGAAAGATGCGTGAGCGCGAGCTTGAGAACATCATGCATGAGTTTATAAATAAAGAGATAGACGTGCTTGTTTCGACAACTATCATAGAGACAGGACTGGATATACCAAATGTAAATACGATAATTATCCACAACGCAGATAATTTCGGTCTTGCTCAGCTATATCAGCTACGAGGAAGAGTCGGAAGGTCCGACAGGTCTGCTTATGCATTTCTTATGTACAGAAGGGATAAGATAATCAGAGAGGAAGCGGAGAAGAGACTTTCTGCAATTAGGGAGTTTACAGAACTGGGTTCTGGTTATAAAATATCACTGAAAGACTTGGAGATAAGAGGCGCAGGAAATGTACTCGGCAGCAGTCAGTCTGGTCATATGGAAGAAATAGGTTATGACCTATACGTTAAGCTGCTGAATCAGGCAATCAAGTCCAAAATGGGTGACAAAGTCGAGGAGGATTTTGATACCTCGGTTGATCTTCCGGTGGATGCGTATATACCTGATGAGTATGTGAGAAATGAGTACCTGAAGCTTGAGCTTTATAAGAGGATATCTCATATCGAAAGTGAGGATGATCTGGCTGATATCACTGCTGAGGCGGAGGATAGATTTGGTGAGCTGCCGAGAAGTATGAAGAGACTTATGAGGGTGGCTGTGATAAAATCCAAGGCTCACAAGGCTTGTCTTACATATGTCAGATATCGTAATGGACTGGCGGAATATATCGTAAGAGACGGGGCACCGATTGATGTGTCGAAGATCGATAGATTTGTCAGAGGCTTTAAGGGCAGGATGCATATCATTGCCACTAAGGAGTCGGGCTTTGCGGTTAAGACCTCCAGTCTTATCCAGGAGCAGATGCTGGATGATGTTGAAAGTGTTATTGATGCGATAAGTAAGGAATTGATCATATGAAAAAAATAACAACTCTGGTGCTTGTGCTTTGCATGCTTCTTATGATCTGTGGATGTGGAGAGACAGACTCTGTTTCATCTGAAGGAGAGGTGGTTTTCACATTTGACGGACAGGAGGTTACTATCGGAGAAGTGTTCCTTTATGCGAATACGGTGAAGGATAAGTACGAAAGTGATTATGGTGAGAATATATGGAGCGAGGATGTCTCTATTAATAGAGATGATTCTGTAAGTCTTGAGGATGTCACAAGAAAGGATATCATCGAGGATATAGTTCATGTAAAGCTTCTTGTGAACAAGGCAAATGAATACAAGGTTGCGCTTACTGACGAGGAGACGGCGAAGGTTGCCGCGGAAACTGATGATTTCTATGAGAAGCTTACTGATGATCAGATAAGTGAAATGAAGCTTTCTTATGATCTTGTAAAGAAGGTTATGAATGAAAATGCTATAGCCAGAAAGGTTTATAACACTATCATTGAGGAAGCGGCAATAGAGGTTTCTGATGAAGAGGCCAGAGAAACTACGATTTATGATCTCTTTTTTGAGGCGTACTCAGTGGCGTCGAGCGGTGATGTGACCAAGTTTTCTGATGATGAAAAGCAGGCTCAGTATGAAAGAGCACTTCAGGCTTATAATACGCTTATCAATCCTATAGAAAATACATCAAATGACGGTACTTCATCTACTGCGACAAACAGTACAAACATTGAAGGCCTTGCGGAATACTATGGACTTGTTAAGTCTTCGTACTATACATATACCCCTGAAGAAATCAGGGATATATATGGCGATGAGATCGCAGACAGTCTGTACGCTCTTGAGGACGGCTCCTACAGCCTGGTTACCGAGTCTGAGTACGGCTATCATATATTTTATATGAAGGCGCTTACGGACAGAGATGCGACCGATGCCCATAAGCAGGAGCTTATAAGATTCAAGAGAAATGACTATATGAACGAGCTATATAAAAAGTGGATCGACGAGAAGGATCCTGATTTCAGCTATGAGGATTCAGTTAATTTTGATGTATATAGCCAGATAAAGTTCTGACAATCAGATAAAGTTCTGATATATGAGCTGTGAGGAGTGGCTTATTTTGTGCCGGTTGAACCAAAACCGCCTTCTCCGCGAGTTGTGTCACTAAGCTCATCAACCTCACTAAACAAACCTTGGATATAAGGTGTGATTATCAGCTGGGCGATACGTTCGCCCGGCTCTATTTTTTGTGGAATAAGAGACTGATTATAAAGAGCGACGATTATTTCACCTCTATAGTCGGAGTCGATAACGCCAACCTTGTTTGCCGGAGCGAGTCCTCTCTTCGAAGCAAGTCCGCTTCTTGCATATATGAGTCCGGCATATCCGACCGGTATCTCGAGAGAAATCCCTGTTTTGACCATAAAGGTTTCGCCCGGCTCTATTGTGATTGGCGCAAAAAGACATGCGTGAAGGTCTGCGCCGGCTGCAAAATCAGAACCGTAAACAGGAAGCTTTGCATTTGGACTTAGTTTTTTTACTTTTATTTCTGCTGACTGCATAAGAATTACCTCATTAAATTATAATAATATCCTGTCGATATGTTTCGTTACATGTTTCAGTATAGCATCTGGAAAAGCTATTGTAAAAGTGCTATTTGTCGTGTGTAAATTTCTGAAAAATGTGTGAAAATGTGATAAGTATTGAATTTATGCTTTATTTTTTAAATACGTTGTGGTATTATGTTTCGGTTGAAAGACCGATAATCCGAAATAATCGGGATGAAAGGATAGGAAAAATGAAGATAAGAAAGATCAGTGCACTTCTTATAGCTGTAATGATTCTTGGCCTTATGGCCGGATGTGGAAAGTCTTCAAAGAAAGACGCTACAGATATCGACAGCGTAATGAAGAACTACAGCAAATATGTTGAGCTTGGAAAGTACAAGGGAATTGAGTATACCCCACAGAAAACTGAGGTTACTGAAGATATGCTCCAGTATTATATCGATAACCTTGTAGCACAGCAGACAACTACTGAGAATGCTACAGAAGGTATTGCTACAATGGGCGATACTGTAAATATCGATTATGTAGGTTCAATCGATGGCAAAGAGTTTGAAACTGGTAACACTAACGGAGCCGGAACTCAGCTCGTTCTCGGAAGTCATTCTTATGTAGATGATTTCGAAGAGCAGATCGCAGGACACAGCCCTGGAGATGCATTTGACGTAAATGTTACATTTCCAAGTGATTATGGCAATGCTGAGCTTGCAGGAAAGAAGGCTTTATTTAAGACAAAGCTTAACAGTATAGTTATTACACATGAGCCAAAGTACGATGATGCACTTGTTGCTTCAGCTACAGACTCTAAGTACAAGACTACTAAAGAGTTTGAAGAAGGTACAATGGAAGATCTTAAGAAGCAGGCTGAGGAAGGCGATAAGAGTACAAACAGAAATGCTGTATTTGAAAAGGTACAGGATGGCTGTAATGTTACTGAGTATCCGGAGAAGGAAGTTGAGAAGAGAGTTCAGTCAACAATCGATAATGTCGAGAAGCAGGCTGAGTCAAACGGAACTGACATAAATACATTCCTTGCAAACTACGGATATGATATGGATAAGTTCAAGGATGAGATCAAGTCAAGTACTGAGACATTTATCAGACAGAGAATGATCATTTCTGCAATCGCTGTTGAAGAGGGAATCACAGTTACTGATGAAGAGGCTGAGGCAAAGGTAAAAGAGTACCTTGAGCAGACAGGTATCAGTGATAAGGAAACTCTTAAGCAGACATACGGATATGAAGATATAGACTTCTATTTCGATGTTCTTGATGATAAGGTTCTTGATTTCCTTGTAGAAAATGCTGTAGAGGTTGAGGCAACTGAGACTGATGCAACAGAAGAAGATGCCGCACCAACTGAGATAGTTGATGACTATGGCACTACTGAGGAGAAGAAAGAAGAAGAGTAATTCTGATTCGTAAGTAAATAGAAAATAACAGCCACAGCAGAGTTGACACCACATCCTTTAGGTGTTAAACTTGTGCAGTGGCTGTTTTAAGCAGATGTGGCGGAATTGGTATACGCGCATGATTCAGGTTCATGTCCACATTACGTGGGTTCGGGTTCGAGTCCCGTCATCTGCAATAATAGATTACTATTTGTAGTAGACAGACTTGGAAGCAGACGCCGTGAAAGCTTGCTTTCTAAGACGGCTGATTACAAGTTTGGCGTTCCTGCGAAGCAGGAATCAAAAACACATGAAATAAAGCAGCCTCCGAAGGAGGCAGTTAGCGCGTCAGCGCGTGCTTTATGAATGCTGTTTTTGGTTACTACAAATAATATGAATAACCTAATTGAATTATTGATATCAAGGAGGTATCCCAATGGCAGAAGAGAAAAAACACATAGTTACCTATGAAGAATTAAAGAGTCTCGAGGACGAGCTTAGCGATCTTAAAGTTAATCGTCGTAGAGAGATAGCACAGAAAATTAAAGAAGCTCGTGAGCAGGGAGACTTATCAGAGAACGCTGAGTACGATGCTGCCAAGGATGAGCAGAGAGATATCGAAGCTCGTATAGCAGAGCTTGAGAAAATCCTCAAGAATGTTGAAGTAATAGATGAGGAGAATCAGGATGCTGAGTCTATTTACTTTGGCTGTACAGTACATTTTGTAGATATGGAAACAAAAGAGGAGTTCACTTACAAGCTTTCCAGTTCAACAGGTGCAGATATTCTTAAAGGAAAGATATCAAATGAATCACCTATAGGATCTAAGCTGATCGGTTCAAAGGTTGGACAGGTTATAACAGTTGATGCTCCTAATGGAAGAAACAGCTACAAGATTCTTGATTTCAAGAGAGGATAATTTTAGTACTTTACGAATCAACACCGCTGGAGCTTAATTCCGGCGGTTTTGTTGTCTTTTAAAAGAGAGGGAATAGATATGGCAGAACAGAATCAGAATAATAACAAGAATGGTGGACAGCAGCAGGATATAAACCAGCTGCTCAAGGTTCGTCGCGAGAAGCTCGCAAACCTTCAGGAGGCAGGCAAGGATCCTTTTGTAATAACAAAGTTTGACCAGTCTTATCATGCACTTCAGGCAAGAGAAGAGTACGAAGCTCTCGAAGCAAAGCTTCTCGTAGGTAAGGATATGCCTGATACAGAAGGTATGGAGCCTGAAGAGGCAAAGAAGGTTAAAACAGATGCTTATAATGAGAGACGTGCGATCATGGATGCGAATCCGATCAAGGTAAGCATAGCAGGTCGTATGATGTCAAAGCGTGTAATGGGTAAGGCTTCCTTCTGCAATGTTCAGGATAAGAGTGGAAACATCCAGGTATTCGTTTCAAGAGATGAGCTTGGAACAGATGATTATGCAGATTTCAAGAAGCTTGATGTCGGTGATATCATCGGTGTTACAGGATATGTTTTCCGTACAATGATGGGTGAGATATCTGTTCATGCTGATACAGTGACTCTTCTTTCTAAGTCACTTCAGATACTGCCAGAGAAGTTCCACGGACTTACAAATACAGATATCAGATATCGTCAGAGATATGTTGATCTTATAATGAATGCTGATGTTAAGGATACCTTTATCAAGAGATCCAAGATCATCTCAACAATAAGAAGATTCCTTGATGACAGAGGCTTCATGGAGGTTGAAACACCTATGCTCGTTTCGAACGCAGGTGGAGCTGCAGCTCGTCCGTTTGAGACACATTTTAATGCTCTTGATGAAGACCTTAAGCTTCGTATATCACTTGAACTTTACCTCAAGAGACTTATCGTCGGTGGTATGGAGAGAGTTTATGAGATAGGTCGAGTATTCAGAAATGAGGGTGTTGATACTCGTCACAATCCGGAGTTCACACTTATGGAGCTCTATCAGGCATTTACTGACTATCACGGAATGATGGACCTTACAGAGGCTATGTACCGTCATATCGCCCAGGAGGTAAATGGTTCTACAACTATTACCTATCAGGGAGTAGAGATGGATCTCGGAAAGCCTTTCGAGAGAATAACTATGGTTGATGCTGTTAAGAAGTACAGTGGAGTAGACTGGAATGAGGTTGCAGACTTAGATGCTGCACGCGCTCTTGCAAAGGAGCATCACATCGAGTTCGAGGACTTCCACAAGAAGGGCGATATACTGAATCTCTTCTTCGAGACTTATGTAGAAGAGCATCTGATTCAGCCTACATTTGTAATGGATCATCCAATTGAGATATCACCTCTTACAAAGAAGAAGCCTGAGGATCCGAACTACGTTGAGAGATTCGAGATGTTTATGAATGGCTGGGAGATGTGTAACGCTTATTCTGAGCTTAATGATCCTATCGATCAGAGAGAAAGATTTGCTGCTCAGGACGCACTTGCTGAGGCCGGTGACGACGAGGCAAACCATACTGATGAAGACTTCCTCAATGCACTTGAGGTTGGTATGCCGCCAACAGGTGGTATCGGATACGGAATAGACAGACTTGTAATGCTGATGACAGATTCACCGGCTATCAGTCCCGACACTTAAGTCAGAGAAGAAGTAATCCGATAATATAGTTTTATACACTCACAAAGACAAAATAGTGATTATTATTATAGGCACTTTCTAAAATTTTAAGTTTTAGAAGGTGCCTTTTCTATGATAGATAAGATTTTAATTTTTTTACGAGTTCATATACTTTGGTTCCGGGAGCAGAAGATGATGGAAGTTTTCCTTCATTGGTTATGTCGAGTTTTTCAGCATTTGCAATTGCTGTATCCATGTAAGGTAAGAGAATCTGGTACATGTCAGTACGATTCTTTTCATATTCACCATAGCCGAGAGAAGTAAGAATCTCTGTTAGCTTTGGCCAGTAGGATGTCCTATGGAGATCAGATTGCATGAAACTGAAATGTAGCAAGAACCATAATTCGATACATTGATTTGACCATATAGCGTGGTAAGTGGTTTCTGCAGTTGATTCTGATACGCAAAGTTCAGCTGTTTTGTTGATGTGGTCAGCCGGAAAATCATCAGTGTCATATACAACCCACACGTGCTTATATCCATTGGCTGAGGATGCCACCATGTTCTTTGCCTTTTGAAAAAGGCTTAGGGTATTATCTCCTGCACCATGAACACCAAGCTGAATGCGGTCAGAGTAGGTGCTGTTGATGATTTCTTTCATGGCTCCAAAGTAAAATGGCTCGGTGTCTGTTCCCTCAGTAATGATGAGGTGATATTCCGGCTGGATTTTCTTTGGCTTGTCACGTCTAGCTTTCATCCAGCTTTTATCAAGGTCGCTTTTCTTAGGTGGTTTTAGACTCATTAGAATCCACCTCCCAGCATATTGGAGAGATATGGATCTGCTCCGTAGCGTCCTTCCAGGTACTGCTTGTCGAAAGCTGCTGTGTTCTTGATTCTTTCATTATCCTCACCACGGATTTCATGGAGAGAATAGATTTCGCTCTCGTGTGAGTCATTTTCTGCAGCAAACCAGATTTCATCACGGCGGAACACGGTATTCTTTAAGGTGTACATATCGTGAGAGGTGAAGAGAAGCTGTGCACCATACTTATTGATATCCTTATTTTTGAACAATGAAATGACATACTTAAGAAGCTTTGGATGAAGCTTTGCATCTAATTCATCGATAATGACCATACGACCTTCACGAAGTGCAAGCAAGATAACGGGAAGAGCGGCAATAAGCTTTCTGGTACCATCTGATTCTTCGGAAAATGGAAGTTCATATTCGGTGGAGCCAAAGTTTCTCTTCATAAAGAGCTGCTTGCTATCCTCATCGTAGCGGTAGTCTGTAATGTCTATATCCATGTCATTTAAGGCACGAATGAACTGATCTTTGTAAGGGGCATCCTTGGCAAGCATAATCTGATGCTCTACCATTGGATTAGCATAGCTCCGGATAATGCAGCTCTCGAACCAGGACATGACTTCGCTGATAACCGGAATGTCATAATTTATGGCAAGGAAGGAGAGATATGGCATCTTTGGATTGACACTGGTGTTGATGCTTTTCTTATTTATAGAAGGGCCAAGTGTGATGCCGTCTGTCTCGCGCTCGAAGATGGTTGCGGGCTTCTTGCCGGTAACCTGCTTACGGTAAAGGGACTCTGAGATTACCTCGTCATTCTTGAATGCGATGTAGTAGCAGTATTCGCTCTTTCCGATTCTGAAGAACATGCGGAACTCGGTAGGTTCATTTGCTGAGGTCTGGTCGAATAGGAATGGTACTGAATCAACCTTCTGCTGAAGGATGAGATTCTGTCTATTCTTTTCTAATTCATTTACCGGCTTTACGATGGTGGATATTACGCATGATAAAGCCTGGAGCAGGTTGGATTTACCGCCTCCGTTTGGTCCATATATAACACTTACAGGCAGCAAGTCGGCTGCCATTTCTTCTGTAATCAATGTTTCTCTGAATTCAGGAAGCGTGGCTGCCTGAAAGTCTAATGTTGTTTCTCCCTTGTAGGACTTAAAATTCTGAAATGAAAACTGACATAGCATGATTTGTAGCCTCCTTTCCTAAGGGTATTATATGATGAATAAATGGGAAATGCAAGGTTTATATTTGATTTGAGAAAAAAGATTACTGAAACAAGGGTATAAAAATAACGAAAATTACATTTTTGACATTTGTGCATTACGTTTTTCTCCGAAAAAACTATTAGCTGGATTTATAAAATCGTCGAATAATACTTGATAGGGTTTTTGAATTGACTGTGAGTAAAATGAATGATAGTATTATCCAAGCAGCTAGGGATACTAAATGTCAGCCAAAGGGAATGGTCCTCTTTGGCTGATTTCTATATTTATGAAAGTGTTAGGAGTAGTATATGAACAGGCGAAATTTGTGGAGACTATATGAGGAAACCGGAAATAAAGAGAATCATATAATTCTGTCTATCATTTCCAGTTTATATTTTGTTTCGTTCCTTACAATGATCACAGCGCTGATTGGAACGACACTTGACGGACTTATTATAAGCCGCTTCCTCGGAGAGACAAGCTTTGGTGCTTATGGACTTGCCAGTCCGCTCTACAATCTGATCGAGATGATGGGCGGTGTTGTTGCCACCGGAACGATAGTGGTGGTTAGTAACCTTATAGGTTCGGGTAAGGAGAAGGAGGCGAATAATTCTTTCTCCGCCGGATTTACATTTGGCGTATTGATGGGAGTTGTCGTTGGTGTTCTTTTGATAGTCTACCCTCAGGCTTCGCGTTTTCTTGTTATAAAGGGAAATGCAGATCAGTTTATGGATCTGATGTTTAAGTATGTTCGTGGTATAGCGCCCGGAATACCTTTTATGGTTCTGAATACACTTCTGATTCCGGTTGTTCAGCTTGATGGTGGTAAAAAAAGAGTTTCGCTTTCGGCGACGGTTCTCTGCGTTATGAATATACTTGGAGATATTCTTGTTGTGACACTCACGGATTTTGGACTTTTTGGTGTGGGTGTAGTTACCAGCGTGAGCTATTTATGTTCATCTCTGGTGCTTCTGGCTCATTTCTCAAAGGGTAGATCTGTATTTCGTCCGCACTATTCTATGCGTGGGCTGAAGGCTTCGCTGGCGCATGGAATTCCTTCTGTTTTCAGCCGTGCTGCAACATTTCTTCGTAATTATGTATATAACATTCTGGCACTTCAGTTTGGCGGACCGGTGGGAGTTGTTGCCTGGTCAGCAGTAAACAGTTTGACAGCATTTTTAAGTGGTTTCCCTAAAGCTTCGGGGCAGGAGACACTTGTGGGTTCCGGAGTATTTTATGGTGAAAGAGATAAGGATTCTCTGAAAAGATTTATGAAATACTCGATTTTGTTTGGACTATTAGTGTCGGTGGTTGTGATTGTTTTGCTTTGCCTTGCGGCTCCGATTTTGATCGGAATATATATATCCAGTTCGTCTAAGTCCTTCCATATGGCGGTAGTCGGACTCAGATGGTATGCGCTTGGCATGTTCCCATTTACGCTTAATCTGATTTTTGCTAATTATTTTCAGAGTGCAAAAAAGAAGATGCTCACAAACATCATCAATTTCATGGATGGCTTCGGAGCGCTTATAGTGTTTGCTCTTTTCCTCTTAAATGTGATTGGATTCGATGGCCTGTGCCTGTCATTCTTCTTTGGGAAGTGGGCGGTTTTCATCGGCACTATGATCTACATCAGAGTTAAAAGAAAGAAGACAAAGCTTAAAGTTTCTGATCTGCTTCTGCTTTCGGATGATTTTGATGTTCCGAAGGAAGATAGATATGTACTTACTGTTGATAAAAATTACGTTAAAGAAGTGGCTCATCGCAGTATCCTGGATTTCTGCTTAAAAAGAGGTATAGAAAAAAAGAGAAGTATCTTTACTGCCCTTGCGGTGGAGGAGATGATCGGTGTAATAGCCCAGGAGGGCTTTGATGATGGCAAGGATCATAACATAGATGTAAAGCTGTTTATTAAGGATGGTCATATCAACATAAGACTGCGTGATGACTGTAAAACCTTTGATACGGCTAAGAAGCTTGAATTATTAAATCCTGAGGAACCGACATCTCATATCGGTATAAGAATTCTGAATCAGATAGCACAGGATACAGAATACTATACTACTATGAATATTAATTACACCGTGATGCATCTGGCACCACCTGAAAAAATCGCGGTCTAAAGTGGAACCGTCGGAAGAATATTTATAAGGAATAAGGAAATGTTAATCAGAAGTGCAAAGCCGGAGGATGCCGGAAGGCTCCTTGAGATATATAAGTATTATGTAGATAATACAGCGATTTCGTTTGACTATGAGGCTCCATCGGTTGAAGAGTTCAGAGAACGTATCGTTCAAACGCTGGAGAAATATCCCTATTTTGTGGTAGAGGATGACGGAGAGATAAAGGGTTATACGTACGCCGGAGTGTTTAAGGGAAGAGCGGCATATGATCACTGCTGCGAGGTGACGATATATCTGGATCCGGATTCTAAAAAGAAGGGCTATGGAAGGGCGCTTTACGCGGCTCTTGAGGAGGCTCTTAGGGAAAAGGGGATCAGCAATCTATATTCCTGTATCGGAGTTCCGATAGTAGAGGATGAGTATCTTAACAGGAATAGTGAACTATTTCATGAGCACATGGGATATACCAAGGTGGGAGAGTTTCATAGGTGTGGATATAAGTTCGGCCGCTGGTACAATATGATATGGATGGAAAAAATAATAAAAATTAAAAAAAACATTGATTGAATGAGAAAATATCGTTAGAATATGAATAGAGTTTTTATCCGAAACGGAGATTTACCGTTTTAGTAAAATTATGAATCGGAGGAATGATATGAAAACTACAATGAATAAAGAAGCCGATAAGCTTACAGTTAAGGTTGAGGGAAGACTGGATACACTTACAGCACCTGAGTTTGATGATGAGATCAAGCCGGCTCTTGATGGAATAACTGAGCTTGTACTTGACCTGGATGCTCTTGAGTATATTTCCAGTGCCGGACTTCGTTCATTACTTGGAATTACTCAGACAATGGAGAAGCAGGGAAAGATGTATGTTACAAATGTAAGTGATGAGGTAATGGATATCTTTGATCTTACCGGCTTTAAGAGTATTCTTGAGTTTAAGTAAAAAATAATTCGCATTATTTGACTCGTTATGATATAGTGTCTAGAGATATTTTGAACGAACATAAGCAAAATGCGAATGTTCGCTTTACGAACTGTATCATCAAATAACGGAGATAAAAATGAAAGTCTTTGAAAAGCTAAAAAGAGTTTTTTTCAAAATTGTTCCTAATTATGCAGTAGGTTCGATTATTGTAACACTTATTTTTAACTTTCTGGTTTTTTGTGGAACAAAACCTATAACAGAGTCATTGCATCATTATGAGGTATATACGCCGATTGATTCGGCTATACCTCTTATTCCTGCGTTCGTTATTATCTATCTTCTGGCGTTTGTTCAGTGGATGGTAGGATATCTTATACTTATAAGACACGGAGTGAATACCTGCAATAAGACTCTGGCACTTCTTTTTATGGCTAAGTGTTTAACACTTATAGCTTTTCTTGTATTTCCGACAACTATTTCCAGACCTGATATTATATCGGGAGATATATTCAGCAGGATCCTTAAGCTGGTTTACTGGATAGATACACCATACAATCTTTTCCCGTCTATACATTGTCTGGAAAGCTGGATAGTATTTAGAGAAACTATAAAGATCAAGACTATACCAAAGTGGTACAAGATTTTCACTCTTGTGATGACACTTCTTGTATTTGCATCAACACTTTGTTTGAAACAGCATGTATTTATTGATATTCCTGCAGCAATACTTACAGTAGAGATTGCAGCCGTTATATCAAAGAAGCTGAAAGTTCATAAGCTTTTTGCTGTATTTAATCGGATTGGAATATCAAAGAATGGATAAGAAGAAAAAGATAATCTGGTCGCTTATTTCGCTTTTGCTGGCTGGTTTATCTATTTGGGCGGTATCGGCGCAGAGCAAAGATATGTCACCGATAAAGCTGTGGCACAGCCTCAGTGAGGCTAATCCAAAATGGATATTTGCTGCCATACTTTGTATGTTTGGCTTCATTTATTTTGAAGGCGCTGCGATACTATGTATAACTAAAGCAATAGGATACAAAAGGAGTCAGTTTGGCGGACTTCTTTATAGTGCATCAGATGTTTACTTTTCCGCGATAACCCCATCGGCTTCCGGTGGTCAGCCGGCAAGTGCATACTTTATGATGCGTGATGGTATTCCGGGTGGAGTAGTAACCGTTGCACTGGTTGTAAATCTGATAATGTATACGCTTGCAATCATAGCGCTGGGAATCCTTGCGGTTTTCTTAGATGCAAGTGTTTATTCCAATTTTGTATTCTTCCCGTCTAAAACACTTATTATTGCGGGAGCGGCAGTGCTCCTTGGACTTCTTTTTGTGTTTGTTATGCTTTTAAAGCATGGAAGAGCATTTTTCAGAATAATCAGCCGTTTTCTTGGATTTCTTCATAGACATCACTTGATTCACAAGCTTGAGTCAAAACAGAAGAAACTGGATAAAGCGGTTGTTGATTTTGAGAACTGCGTTTCGGTTATGTCGGGAAAAACCAAAGCTCTGATAATGGCATTTATTTTAAATGTACTTCAGAGAGCATCACAGATACTTGTATCAGTGATGGTTTATAAAGCATATTACCCGGGCGGACAGGATGCTGTCAGGGTTTTCTCAACTCAGAGTATGGTGGCCATCGGATCGAACTGTGTACCGGTTCCGGGTGCGATGGGTGTGGCAGATTATCTTATGCTTGATGGCTTTGAGGATATACTTACAAAGGAACAGTCTATTCATCTGGAAATGATGAGCAGGGGAATATCATTTTATATATGTATTTTGATATGTGGCCTGATTATGGTACTTGGATACTTGTTCCATCGTGAGAAAGATAGGAGTATAGCAAAATGATTGGTGTTTATGATTATACCGTTATTCTTACATATTTATCACTGATTTCAGGTTCGCTTGGAATTCTTGTTTCGTTGCATGGTTATGGACATCCTTATGTGGGTGTTTTCTTCCTGCTTGCATGCGGACTTTGTGATGCTTTCGATGGAAAGGTTGCAAGAACGAAGAAAAACAGAACGACGCTTGAAAAGAACTTTGGTGTTCAGGTGGATTCGCTTGCAGATCTTGTTTGCTTTGGTGTCCTTCCGGCTTCTATAGGAATGGCAATGCTCAGAACAAGTGAAAAATTCAGCGATGCACCTATAATAAACGAAGTTACAAATAAGAGAGACTGGTATGTGGTACTGCTGTTTATTATTGCGGTTCTTTATGTTCTGGCGGCTCTTATAAGACTTGCGTATTTTAATGCAACTGAGGATGAGAGAAATAAGGAAATGAGTGAGACAGGTAAAATGAGTTATACAGGACTTCCTGTTACCTCGGCAGCACTTATTTTCCCATTTGTGGTTCTTCTTCATTTCTTTACAAGGTTTGATTTTTCAATTATTTATTTTGTGACAATGTTCTTTGTTGCAATCCTGTTCCTTGGAAAGTTTAAGATAAAGAAGATATCAGGAGCTGCTCTTTATTTTCTTGTATTTATCGGTGTAATAGAGTTTGTACTTTTGTTACTTTTTATAATCAGAAATTTCAGATAACAGAGATAATAATTCGGTTTAGATAATATAGTTTTAGGAGTCATTGATTTGGGCCTGCTTGAATTTTTATACAACACCGTACCCGGTAGAATAATTCTTAGACCTCTCAGCAGTCGTTTTGTTACGAGACTGAGTGGATTTTTGATGGATACCCGTGTATCGAAAAAGCTTATAGACTCCTTCGTGAAAAATAATAACATAGATACTTCAGAATATGATCTGAGTCAGGTAAAGAGCTTTAATACATTTTTCTACAGACCAGTAAAGGAAGGTATGCGCCCGGTCAATCAGGAAGCGGATGCACTTGTGGCTCCTTGTGATGGTCTGCTTAAGGTTTGCAAGATCAAAAAGGATACGGTTCTTTCTGTTAAGCAGAGTGAGTTCACTATAAGCGAACTTCTCAGATCGAAGAAGCTGGCTGAAAAGTATGAGGGCGGAATGTGCCTCGTTTTTAGACTTTGTGTAGATAATTATCATAGATACAGCTATGTTGAGACGGGTTACAAGAGTGAGAACAGAGTTATTCCGGGAGTGTTTCATACCGTAAGACCTGTTGCACTTGAGGCAAGGCCTGTTTTTATAGAGAATGCAAGAGAGTATTGTCTGATAAAGACGCCGAATCTCGGAACTGTAGTTCAGATGGAGGTCGGTGCTATGCTTGTCGGAAAGATAAGTAATGATGATGCTATGCCATGCGAGGTAAAGCGTGGCGAGGAAAAGGGACATTTTGAGTATGGCGGTTCAACAATCATAGTTCTTCTCAGGAAGGATGCTGCCGTGATAAATGAAGAAATAGTAATTAGTTCACTCGAGGGAATAGAAACTCCTGTGAAGCTTGGTGAAAGGATAGGAACAAGCCGTTGTGGAATGTAGTCCATAACGGCTTTTGACGAAAAGGGGGACATCATGTCAAAGCATAATGGCTTTTATTTTGAAAGAGTAAGAAGAGTAGCAAATAATAAAAAAGGATTAGTTGTTACAGGATATGCGCTCGATGGATATATGGACTCAATCAAGCCGAGAGCTGCTATTTTTGTTGGTGGAGAAGCAGTTAAACAGCTGAAATGTAAAAAGGACGCTGTGAAGCTTCCACCTATTCTTATGCGTAGAAGAAATGGCGAGACTATTTCTTATACCGGTTTTATATATGTCAGCTTTGATGAGCTTACGGATGAGGAAATAAAAAGCTTTGGACCTAAGGCAAAGCTTGTTGTGATTCTTGAAAATAAAGAGCTGAGTACCAAGGAACTGATCTACAAGGATTCTCTCAAAAATATAGTCGAGATGCTTGACTCGTTTAACTGCAGTGTTGACTTTGCACATGTAGAGGACGGTAAAACATTTGTCAAGGGCTGGAGCGCTTCAGATGACGAGACTATAATTACTGTTAGCTCCGAGGATTCAAAGAACCTTGAATATGAGCTGGAAAAGGTATTCAGAAATGATGTTATTGATGAGATGCCTGAACGTGACGAGGAAGAAAAGCTCGGCTTCGAATTAAAGCTTAAGGGTGAATATAAAAAACTAAACATCTGTATTGAATCCGGAGAGAAGAAATGCAACTTTGATATCAAGGTGGATAAGAGTGATGATGAGTTCTCCAGATTTAACAGCATAAGCAGATATTCAGAAAAGGTTATAAGAAACCTGAAGAATTATGGTGTAAGAGAGACCTTATCCAAAATACGTGTAAGACTTTCACCTGCAGTTGTAAAGGTGAACAGACATTATGAGAAGTGGCTGAAGGATGTTTCTCCGACACGTAACGTGCTTGAGTTCCAGAGGGGTGCATCAAGGTCTTTTGAATATATGCCGAAATTCAGTATACTTGTTCCTTTGTATGAAACAGAGGAAAGATTCCTCGATGAACTCATCAAAGCAATCCGCAGACAGACCTATCCGAACTGGGAGCTCTGTTTCTCGGACGGAAGTAAAGATAGCAGCAGACTGAGGGAGATAGTAGGAAAGTATACTGCTCAGGATAAGCGTGTCAGATATGTGGCTGATCTGGAGGGACCGCTTGGAATATCCTCCAATACTAATCAGGCATTTTCTATAGCAAAGGGTGATTATATAGTGCTGGGCGATCATGATGATCTTATCACTCCGGACGCACTATATGAATGCGCGAAGGTTTTGAATAGCTACCCTGAGGTAGATGTTATCTATACCGATGAGGATAAAACTAACAGCACAGCAAAAAAGAGGTTCGAACCGAACCTGAAGCCGGACTTTAATCAGGAGCTTCTTGAGAGCTGTAACTATATAACACATATGTTCGTTGTTCGAAAGGCTTTGGTAGATGAGGTAGGTCTTTTTGATGATGAGTATAACGGTGCACAGGATTACGATTTCATTCTGAGATGTACCGAAAAGGCAAAAAGGATATATCATATTCCGAAGGTTGTTTACAGCTGGCGAATAAATGAAACATCTACAGCAGGAAATCCGGCAGCCAAAATGTATGCTTATGATGCAGGTGCGAAGGCACTGCAGGCACATTATGACAGAATCGGAGTTAAGGCCAAGGCTGAGATAGGTGATCATCTGGGCTACTACAGAACCAGATATGAGCTGGCCGAGGGTACACAGCTCTATGTTGTTGTTATGGATGCCGATGATGATGAGAAATATAACAAGACAGTTAACTCAATTAAGAGTAAGTCCAAGTTTAAAGATATAGAATTCATCAGAATGAAGCCCGGTGAGAAAAATGCACAGGGTGTTCAGTTAAATCGAGCGGTAAGGAAGGTTGAGGAAAGCCTCAGCAAAAAGGATGTGTCTGCGTCCGAAGCTGAAAAGGTTTATGTATGTTTCATAGAGGCCGGCGTAACCATGATGGGTGAAGAAGGTCTTTCGGGAATGCTTGAGTATATCAGCAGCCGTCCTGAGGTTGCAGCCATCGGCGGAAAGATATATGCAGTTGGCGGAACTATAAGCCATTCCGGAATGATCCTTAACATGGGTGAAATAAGAGGCTGGATGTATACAAGACACAGTAAGTTTGATGACATGTTCTTTAATTCCAGTGCGTACTCAGCGATCAGAAGAGGTGTTGTTATAATAGGACTTTCTGATCTAAGAAAATACGGAAGATTTGATGAGTCATATAAGGGCGAATATGCTATAATAGACTACACCTACAAGATGCTGCTTGATGGAAGAAAGTGTATCTACGATGCAAATGCAGAATTTTTCGTAAGACCTCCGAGAGGAAAGGATGCTGATGACTGCTTTGAATCAATCGATCTCAAGCTTAAAGAATTCAGAACCTTCCTTAAGAAACACGAAGAGGTTATTTACGAAGGAGACAAGTATTATACAACATCTATCAGAAGGGTCGAAGACTGATAGATACAAATTATAAAATTAGTGAGGATGTGAAAGGAGTTTCAAATGAAAGGTATTATTTTAGCTGGTGGTTCAGGAACAAGGCTTTATCCGTTAACAAAAGCGGTATCAAAACAGATCATGCCGATATATGATAAGCCGATGATTTATTATCCACTGTCAACACTTATGCTTGCAGGAATCAGGGATGTGCTTATTATCTCAACACCAAGAGATCTGCCTGCATTTAAGGAGCTGTTTGGATCAGGAGAGCAGTTGGGTATGAACTTCAGCTATGCTGTGCAGGAACAGCCTAGAGGACTGGCTGATGCATTTATCATAGGTGAGGAGTTTATCGGAAGTGATAATGTTGCACTTGTTCTGGGAGATAATATCTTCTATGGACAGAGCTTCTCAAAGGTTCTTAAGGCTGCGGCTGAAAGAGAGAAGGGAGCTACTATTTTCGGATACTATGTAAAGGATCCAAGAGAGTACGGAGTAGTAGAGTTTGATGAAAACGGAAAGGCTCTTTCGATAGAAGAAAAGCCTGAGCATCCAAAGTCAAACTACGCAGTTCCGGGACTTTATTTCTATGATAATGATGTTGTTGAGATAGCTAAAAATGTTAAGCCTTCAGCAAGAGGCGAGATAGAAATAACATCAATTAATAATGAGTACCTTGATCGCGGAACTCTGATGGTTGAAACTCTTGGTCGTGGATTCGCTTGGCTGGATACCGGAAATCACGATATGCTTCTCGATGCTGCTGATTTTGTTGCGGCATTCCAGAAGAGACAGGGTATGTATATCTCCTGTATAGAAGAGATAGCTTATAGAAGAGGCTTTATCAATAAGGAGCAGCTGCTGAAGCTTGCTGAGCCGCTTATGAAAACACATTACGGACAGTATCTTGTTGATGTTGCTAACGGACTTTAATTTTTTGTGAAGCTTAGTTTTTTTGTGAAACTTAGCTGAAACAGGTGATAAGTTAACAAATTTGTAAATAAATGTAATAGTTTTGTAACATAACGGGTTGACATAATTGTGTCAACCCGTTATACTTATGTAGATTATTTTTTAAAAAATAAATAAAGTGTAATTTTAAAAAGGGAAATAAGAAAGGTGTTCTTATGAATTTGACAGTAACTAAAAAAAGAATTCTGGCTTTAGTGCTTTCAGCACTGATGATGATTTCTACAGGGTTCTCAGGTGCACTTTCAAAAGTGTATGCAGAGGAAATTAATGATTATGCAGTGGCATCCTCAACGGATGCGGCTCAGGAAAACGAGGCTTCGGAGATTTTGTCATCTGATAAGTATATAGTTGTTGATATGGGAGACGGAAGCGCTCAGTTTGAAAGTGCTGAGATAGTTCTTCTTAATCAGACAACCGGAGAGAGATATACATTTGAAGCAGACAAGATCGTTGATACTTCGATGCTGTTCTATATCTCATTTGCTGACGAATCCTTCAGTGGTAAGTATGTAATTGAGAAGGTTATTTACACAGCAGGTGGATACAGCTATGAAAAGCTCATGTCTGACGAAGATATAGCACCTGCATTTGGTGTTAATACTGATATTGATGAAGATCCGACAGGCTGGCTTAGTGATGAGCCTGTAACCGAGACGGATCCGGAGCTTGATAAGTATATAACTGATTATTCTGACAGCTTCCAGAATGCAAAGGTAATTGGTGCGGGACTTGGCAAGAACAGTGCATCATCTGACAGCCATGTCTTTTCAACTGCACCTGAAAATGTTGTCGTTGTGCTTGATCCGGGTCATGGTGGTTCCGATCCCGGAGCTTGTTCTACCTGGAATGGTGTTCTTTATTGCGAAAGAGACATTAACCAGACTATAGCTGATGCCTGCTATGAGGAGCTTAAGAAGTACAGTAATGTAACGGTTTATATGACACGTACAAGTGCGTCAGAGCCTCTTCATGGAACTGTAGGACAGGATCTTCAGTGGAGATGTGATTATTCTCATGAGGTGAGTGCGGACCTTTTCGTAAGCTTTCACTGTAACTCATCGGGTACACCAAACTCCAGAAAGGGTGCTGAGGTATATATACCTAATTCAAGCTATAATTCACAGGTTTATAATGTCGGAAAGACAGTAGGTACTACAATTGGTAACAAGCTTGCTTCACTTGGTATCTCAAATGGTTCGACATATACAAAAAGCTCTGAGACAGGTTCGACATATGAGGATGGTTCGCTTGCTGATTATTATGCTGTAATTAAGCATAATAAAGAGTATGGAATTCCGGGAATGATCGTTGAGCATGGATATATAAATAATTCAAGTGATTGTTTGAATTTCTTCGTGACAAACGAAAAAATAAAGGAACTTGGAAGAGCAGATGCTCAGGCTATAGCTGCAAATATTGGACTGCTTGAGCAGAACAGAGTTCAGGGTAATGAAAGTGGAACCGGATGGAGAAAGAACGGAACCGAATGGGTATACTTCAAGGATGGAAATGTTTGTACAGGCTTCTTTGAGGTTGGCGGAAAG
>CACYJP010000052.1 GCA_902774725.1 uncultured Lachnospiraceae bacterium | reverse complement strand
AAATGCATATAACATTACAGAAAAAGAGATTAACGAAAAAATCTCCGAAGGTATTCAGAAAGAGTTTGCCGTTGCGTTCTGTGATGTTAATTATCTGAAGAGGATAAATGATTCACAAGGTCATAAGGCCGGAGATGAATATATAAGAGAAGCCTGTGCAATGATCTGTCGTGTTTTCAAGCACAGTCCGGTTTACAGGGTCGGAGGAGATGAGTTTGCAGTTGTGCTGAAGGGAGAAGACTACGAAAACAGAGTTGCTCTCCTTGGTCAGATAAAGACGCAGGTTGAGATGAATAAAGAGGATGGTAAGGTAGTTATTTCGATAGGAATATCTGACTATGATCCTGATAATGATAAAACTCTCTCGGATGTATTTGAAAGAGCAGATCGAGAGATGTATGCAAATAAAAAAGAATTAAAGAGTTAAAAGCTGTTTAATTCATGATTACTTGAAAGAGGTGTGGTTATGAGTGATTATGTACTGAGTTGTTGTGCGGCGTGTGACCTGAGTCCTGATTGGGTTAAAAGAAGGGGAATCGAGTATATTCCATTTAATCTGACGCTGGATGGAGAAGCCTATTATGATGATATGGGAAAAACCTTTTCTCCAAGAGAACTGATCAAGAGAATGGAGGAGGGCGCTGAAGCTAAGACTTCTCAGGTAAGCCCTGGTGATTACGAGGATTATTTCAGAAAGTTTGCTGAGCAGGGAAAGGATATAGTTCATGTATCACTTTCTACTGGAATATCAGGTACATTTCAGAGTGCTTGTCTTGCTGCAACAAATATCATGGAAGAGTTTCCGGACAGAAAGATATATACAATAGATTCGATGGCTGCTTCATCAGGCTATGGACTTCTTATGGATTATGCTGCTGATATGAGAGACAGCGGTCTTTCCGCTAAGGAGCTTGCAGACTGGATAGAAGAGAACAAGCTGAACATGGTTCACTGGTTCTTCTCAACGGATCTTACTTATTATATAAAGGGTGGTCGTATATCAAAGACAGCAGGAACTATCGGTCAGGTGCTTAATATCTGCCCGCTTCTGAATGTAGATAAAGAGGGAAGACTTACACCTCGTGAGAAGATCAGAACTAAGAAGAAGGTTGTTAAGCGTATCGTTGAGAAAATGGTTGAGGAAGCTGAGGGCGGAATCAATTATACAGGAAAGGTATTCCTTTCAGATACAGATCAGGATCTCGGTGCTCAGGTTGAGAACCTCATAGCTGAGACCTTCCCGCAGCTTAAGGGAAGAATAGCCAGATTTGATATAGGCTGTACTATCGGAAGCCATACAGGTCCGGGTACAGTGGCACTTTTCTTCAAGGGTAAGAAGAGAGAGGATTAAAAAGAGCGTATTAAAGACGTGAATTAAGAATTTATAATTCATATATTATTAGTTTTATCGGAGGAAATTATGGGAAAAATAATACTTACAGGTGACAGACCGACAGGAAAGCTTCATCTGGGTCATTATGTAGGTTCACTTAAGAGAAGAGTTGAGCTTCAGAACTCAGGAGAGTTTGAAAAGATTTTTATTATGATAGCGGATGCACAGGCGCTTACAGATAATTTTGATAATCCTGACAAGATCAGAGATAACATCATAGAGGTTGCGCTTGATTATCTGTCAGTAGGTCTCGACCCTGCAAAGAGTAATCTGTTTATTCAGTCTGCTGTTACAGAATTGACAGAGCTTACATTTTACTATGCAAACCTTGTAACAGTTTCAAGGCTTGAGCGTAATCCAACTGTTAAGACAGAAATCAAGATGAGAAATTTTGAGACAAGTATTCCGGTTGGTTTCTTTACTTATCCAATCAGTCAGGCATCTGATATCACAGCCTTTAAGGCAACTACAGTTCCTGTTGGTGAGGATCAGCTTCCAATGATCGAGCAGACAAGAGAGATAGTTCGTAAGTTCAATTCTACATATAATGCAGACGTTCTTGTTGAGCCGGATGCACTTATTCCATCTAACTCTATATGCTCAAGACTTCCGGGAACCGATGGAAAGGCCAAGATGAGTAAGTCACTTGGTAACTGTATCTATCTTTCGGATTCTGAGAAGGATGTTAAGCAGAAGGTAATGAGCATGTTTACTGATCCGGACCATATCCAGATAGATGATCCGGGTAAGGTTGAAGGAAATGCAGTTTTCACATATCTTGATGCATTTGCAACAGATGAAGACTTCGCTGAATTCCTTCCTGAGTATAAGAATCTCGACGAGATGAAGGAGCATTACAGACGCGGCGGACTTGGAGATGTTAAGTGCAAGAAGCTTCTGTTAAATGTAATAAATAAGGAGCTTGCACCAATAAGAGCAAGACGTGCTGAGTTTGAAAAGGATATACCTGCTGTATATGAGATACTCAAGAAGGGTACAGAGATAGCACAGGCCGAGGCTGCAAAGACTCTTTCTGAAGTAAAGGCAGCAATGAGAATAAATTATTTTACTGATGAAGCACTTATTCAGGGACAGCAGCAGAAGTTTAATAGTTAAGACCGGAGGTAGATCAGTATGATATATACTGATATGACAAAACTGGCGATGAGGGTAGCTTATAAGGCGCATGATGGACAGGTGGACAGAACAGGAGTGCCATATATATATCATCCGATACATCTGGCTGAACAGATGGACTCGGAGGATGCGTGTGTGGTTGCTCTGCTTCATGATGTTGTGGAGGATTCAGACATCACACTGGAGGACCTGCGTGAGATGGGCTTTAGCGAGGCTCAGCTTGAAGGAGTAAGACTTATGACGCATATACCTCCATCAGAGGATATGACAGAGAGCGAAAAGCTTGAGGACTATCTGGACTATGTAAGGCGCGTCAAGTCCAATGCTCTTGCCAGACAGGTAAAGCTTGCGGATCTAAGACATAACTCAGATCCGGGCAGGCAGCTTGAGGATACCGAAATAAATAAAAAAAGACTTGAGAAGTATAAAAAAGCACTGGAGATACTTAATTAGTATCTCCGGTGCTTTTTTAATCGATATTACTATTTAGTGTATTACTATTTAGTGTTTATTAATCTTCGATTATATATACATTTGCAGATCTTCTTCCGAAGCTTATTGCTTCGCCGTAAGAACCAACGAATACGTCGATTACTCCGCCGCCCATTCCGCCTGTATCTTCAACTACATACTCACCGTAGCCTTCGATATAGATTCTTGTTCCAAGTGGAAGTGAGTTACATGCAACAGTACGACCGACAGTTGGGTAAACACCTGATGCACAGCAGTTTCCTGTTGCTACATAAGCAGTAAGCTGATATGTACCTACAAGAGACATCTTTGGTCCGGCATTCTTTTCAGCAAGATTATCAAGAGTTGTCTGTGCGATGTACTTGTTTGCCTGCTTCTGAACTTCGTGTCTCTTCTGAAGCTCTTCCTCAGCCTTCAGCTTCTCAGCTTCGACTTCTTTTTTATGAGTTTCCAGCATAGCCTTTGTTTCAGGATATAGGGTATGTCCTTCACGGGCTGCTGTGTCAATCTTTGTTGTTGTAGTTGTAGCAAATGTTAAAAATATAAGAGTTGTTAAAATAAGACCATTTTTAATACGTTTTATCATAATCTCTCCTTTCGCTGACTATATAGTTTTACAACATATTCAATAAAAATGCAACACTTTTGTAACAAAATTTAGAAAAATGTAAAAAGTGTTAATAAAAATGCAATAGAAAAGTGTGGTGTTGTATATATTTACTACAATATATTGTTGACAAAGTACTATTATGGGTGTATATTGAACATATGAACAATCAAACATATGTTAACGAGGGTTTGTTGAGGAGGTTATATGTCAGAAGTTATAAAGAAAAATGAGGCTGCAACAAATGTAGCAAAGAATATGCCGGATGATGAGTATCTATATGATCTGGCTGATCTGTTCAGAATATTTGGCGATACAACAAGAATAAGAATTCTTTATTCCTTATTTGATGACGAACTTTGTGTAGGAGATATATCTACAATACTCGGACTTACACAGTCATCCGTAAGTCATCAGCTGAGAATACTTAAGGATTCCAAGCTTGTTAAGTTCAGAAGAGATGGAAAGAGTATCTACTATTCATTAGATGATGATCATGTAAGGTCAATCCTGAATCTCGGAATGGAGCATCTGGAGGAGTAGACGATAAACAATAACTATATAAATAACTATATATAGAAGACAAATACATAAAACTAATATATAAAACTAATACATAAAATAAACGAAACGGAGAAAGCAAGATGAAAAAGACATACAAGGTAGACGTAGATTGTGCTGCATGTGCAGAGAAGATGCAGGAAACAATAAAGAATACTAATGGAGTTAAGGATGCAAACCTTAGCTTTATGACTCTTAAATGTAAGGTAGAGTTTGAGGATGGAGTTGATCCTGACGCTGTAATAAGAGAAGCTCTTAAGAATTGTAAGAAGGTTGAGGATGATTTCGAAATATTCATTGACTAAGAAACAAAAGAACAACTTAACAAGATGTATCATATCGCTTCTTCTTGTGGTAGCGCTATCAGTATTGTTTCATTTCGTGAAGGTTCCGTGGTGGATAGAGCTGCCGGCATATCTTGTTCCTTATTTAATAGTAGGCTACGATGTGCTTCTAAGAGCATTCAAGAATATCCGTAATGGACAGGTATTTGATGAATGCTTTCTCATGACTATAGCTACCGTCGGAGCTATAGCAACAGGCGAGTATCGCGAGGGTGTTGCCGTTATGCTTTTCTATCAGATAGGAGAGCTGTTCCAGAGTATTGCGGTAGGAAAGAGCAGAAAGAATATTGCAGATCTTATGGATATATGTCCTGAGGTGGCAAATGTACTTCATGAGGATGGGTCTGTAACAGAGGAGGACCCTGACGATGTAGAGATAGGTTCTGTTATAGTAGTCAATCCCGGAGAAAGAGTTCCGATTGACGGCATTATAATAGAAGGAGATACAAGTCTTGATACAAGCGCACTTACAGGTGAATCGGTTCCGAGAGCTGCGCATCCGGATGATGAGATAATCAGCGGATGTATATCGCTTACCGGTATGATAAAGGTAAGAACTACAAAGGAGTTCGAGGATTCTACTGTATCTAAGATACTTGAGCTGGTAGAGAATTCAAGTATGAGAAAAGCGAAGGCTGAGAATTTTATCTCCAAGTTTGCGAAGTATTATACGCCGATCGTATGCTACGCAGCACTTGCGCTTTTTGCTCTTCCTCCGGTTGGCAGGCTGATTTTCGGGCTGGACCCGAACTGGTTAGACTGGCTGATGAGGGCGCTTACATTTCTTGTAATATCCTGTCCTTGTGCGGTTGTTATTTCAGTACCACTCAGCTTCTTTGGAGGAATCGGCTGTGCTTCTTCGAAGGGAATTCTTGTTAAGGGCTCAAACTATCTGGAGGCTCTTGCAGACACCGGAACTATTGTATTTGATAAAACAGGTACGATCACAAAGGGTGTTTTCGAGGTTCAGAGTATTTATACAGAAGCTGATGTATCCCGGGACTACCTGCTTAAAAGAGCAGCGAGTGCGGAGAGTGCTTCAAATCATCCGATCGCGGAATCAATACTCAGAGCGTATAAAAAGGATTTTGGAACTGAGATAAACTACAGCCGTATCTATGATGCGGAGGAGATAGCCGGACACGGTGTATCTATAAAGTATAAAGAAGAGATAGATGGCGTATCTGTTAATTATAAGGAGTCGCCTGATGGAGTTGTCGAGTCAGTAGATAAGAAGGCCGGTTCCGGGAGTGAGATACATTTTAAAATATATGCCGGAAATATGAGGCTGATGAAAATGATCGGTGCTGTAGTTCCTGAGCAGCATGATGAAGGAACAGTCGTTTATGTAGCAGAGAGCTGTCTGGGAGATTCATCGGTTGAGGGACCTGCCACTTTGATTGATAAGAAAATCAAATATCTCGGTTGTATTGTTATCGCAGATGAATTAAAAGATACAAGTGCGGAAGCTATGGAGGGACTTCGTAAGCAGGGGATAAAAACAATCATGCTTACAGGAGATTCAGAAAAGGCTGCATCGCTCATAGCGAAAAAGGTCGGAGTTTCCGAGTATAAGTCAGAGCTTCTTCCGGGAGACAAGGTAAGTGAAGTAGAAAAGCTGCTGAGTGCTGAGAAGGATAAGAGCAGACTTGCCTTCGTTGGTGACGGTATAAATGATGCTCCGGTTCTTGCGAGAGCGGATATCGGAATAGCAATGGGAGCTATGGGCTCTGACGCCGCGATAGAAGCAGCGGATATAGTTCTTATGGATGATGATCCTGCCAAGATATCGCTTGCAATGAAGATCTCGAGAAAGACTCTTAAAATAGTAAAACAAAATATCATATTTGCGATTACCATAAAGGTACTTTGTCTCATACTGGGAGCACTAGGTATAGCAAATATGTGGCTTGCCATTTTTGCGGATGTCGGAGTTATGATTCTGGCAGTCCTAAATGCAACACGTGCGCTGAGATGTTAGTCTTCAGCGCACGTTTTCTTTTATATATAGTTTATCATTTTATGGACCAGCGGCTTCCCTGATTGAGGGAACGGTATTTCTTAGGCGTAACTCCCGTTACCTTTTTAAACACATCAATAAAATGACTTTGTGATGCAAAGGAAAGCATGCAGGATATATCAAGTATGCTTTCTTCTGTTGTACGGAGCTTTTCCTGTGCTATCTCTATCTTATTCTCTCTTATATAATCGCTGATAGGAATTCCGACCTCTTTGGCAAACTGCCTGGAGAGATAAGTCTTTGATACATTTGCATACTCAGCCAGCTGTTCTATGGTGATCCTTTCATATATATGTGAAAGGATGTAATCGAGACATCTGTTAACAGGCTTGGATATGCCTTTTTTCTTTTTTAGCAGTCGCATCTTTCCTGTGAAGTCCAGAACGAGTGCATCGTGAATACGCTCGACTTCTTCTGCGTTCTTAGCAGTGTCGAGCTTCCTTATATAATAATCGCTCATTCTGAATGCCTTTTCCTGCTCGAGCCCCTTTTCGATACAGTTTCTTGTTACCAGTGCAGCAGTTACAACCATATGGTATTTAAGGTTCTGCACAGGATCCTCAGAGAGTATTCCGACACCCTCGGTATCAAGGAAACGATGCTCTTCACAATTCTTATATACTTTATCCATATCACCGTGACATACAGAGTGGAAAAAGTCTATTTCCTCATCGGGAGCACGGTGCATCTCAAGCTCCTGTTCAAAGTATCCTTCGTGGTTTTCCATAAAATCCATCTCCGTTTTTGTGTATATCTTACATGAAAATATTCTATCATAAAATACATTTCTTCTCCATCAAAAAATAGGTTTATCATTTTTGTATTTTTGGTATTCGTTCGGATATAAAAAATAGAAATGATTCGCTATATTAAAACTATCATATGTGATCGGAAACGAAAAATTAAATATCCAAAAGTCGAAAGGAGTTATCACGATGAGGAAATTAAGAACAAGGCTTGTAGCATCTGCTTTGTCTCTTGGACTTGCTTTCTCGGGTATGCCAATAAATGCATATGCTCAGGAAAAGCAGACCGGAGAAATATCAGATGACTACAAGCTGGTATGGAGTGATGAGTTTGATGGAGACTCTCTTAACACAGAGGACTGGAATGTTGAGGCGCATAATCCGGGCTGGGTTAATGAAGAGCTTCAGAGGTATGTTGATGAGAGCGAGGTTAAGGCCGGTAACGACAACATCGAAGTAAGCGACGGAATTCTTAAGATCAAGCCGACGGTTGAGAAGAAAGCCGGAGGAACGGTTGTAGATGTTTTTGAAGGAAACAGCTTTGATGACAGCTGGTCAAGCACAATTGCAGAAGCTTCCTGGGGCCCTGATTATTCAGCTGTTGCAACAGCAAGCTTTTCATCAGGAAAAGCTGATGTAAATGTTACTAATCCGGGAAAAGATACCTGGCATGTGCAGATCCAGAAGGCAGGACTCACTCTTGAAGAGGGACATGAATATACATTTTCTTTTAAAGCAAAATCAGATGCTGCTAAGAAGATACAGTTATCTGTAACAAATACTTCAAGCTTTGTTCCGTATAAGGATGCAATAGTTACAATCGGAGAAGAAGAGGCGGAGTACAGCATTACATTTACTATGGGTGAGTGTGAAGAGGGTAAAGTAGCTGCACAGATAAATCTTGGTAAATTTGATGACACAGCTGAGGGAAGTGCTGCAGCAAATGTTGAGCTTTCTGATGTAAAGCTGATAGATGTTACTGCCAGCGGCTCATCATCTGCCGGAGAAATGTTTGACGGAAATGTATTTGATGACACATGGTCAAGCACAATTGCAGAAGCTTCCTGGGGACCTGATTATTCAGCAGACGCAACAGTTGATTTTTCAAGCGGTAATGCAGAGGTTTCTGTAGTGGATCCGGGAAAAGATACCTGGCATGTACAGATACAGAAGGCAGGACTTACACTTGTAGAGGGACATGAATACAAGTTTTCATTTAATGCAAAATCAGATGCTGCTAAGAAGATACAATTATCTGTAACAAACACTTCAAGCTTTGTTCCATATAAGGATGCAACAGTTACAATCGGAGAAGAAGAGGCAGAGTACAGCATTACATTTACTATGGGTGAGTGTGAAGAGGGCAAAGTAGCTGCACAGATAAATCTTGGTAAATTTGATGATACAGCTGAGGGAAGCGCAGCTGCCAACGTTACAATTTCCAATGTTTCTCTTGTTGATCTTTCAGCAGAAACTGCAGGAACAGATGAGGAACCTAAGTTTAATTATAAAAACTACAATTATGCATCAGGACGTATAAACACAAAGGGTAAAGAAGACTTCACATATGGTTACTTTGAGTGTAGTGCAAGAGTGCCTGAGGGAGCAGGTTATCTTCCGGCATTCTGGCTTATGGCTTCTGATGAGACAAATTATGGACAGTGGCCACAGTGTGGCGAGATGGACATCATGGAAGTAATGGGACAGAATACTAAGAAGTCCTATCACACAATCCATTATGGTTATGATCCGGATTCAGGTCACAGAGAGAATCAGGGTAGCCTCGTTCTTGAAGATGGTGACTTCAGTTCAGAGTACCATACATACGGACTTGAGTGGCTTCCTGGACAGATCATCTGGTATGTAGACGGCGAAGAAGTATACAGAACTGATGACTGGTTCACAGGTAAGGATGAAGAGAGTAATCTTACATATCCGGCACCTTTTGATCAGAACTTCTATGTAATCCTTAATCTTGCTGTAGGTGGAAAATGGGTTGGATATCCTGATGAAGCTGCAGTAAATGATATGAATAATCAGAGCTACGATATAGACTACGTAAGAGTATATCAGCTCCCGGAGGAAGAATATAAGAAGCTTGAGGAAGAGGCTAAAAAGCCTGAGCACACAGTTAGCTACAGAGAAGCAGATGCTAATGGTAATTATGTAAGAAATGGAGATTTTGCAAAGTCACTTAAGCAATCAGGCTCCGATGAAGAGAACTTTGAGCTTTATCTTGTTAATGGTAATGAGGCAACAGCTAAGGTTGCTAATAATGCAGTAACAATTACACCTGCAGAGGTAGGTACACAGAATCATAGTATTCAGCTTAAGCAGACAGGAGTTCCTATTCGTAAGGATTGGACATATACACTTTCCTTTGATGCTTATGCTACAGAAAAAAGAAGTATTATTATAGACGTTGAAGGTCCTGACAAGGGATGGACAAGATACTTTAATGATACAACAGTTGATATTACAAAAGAAAAGAAGACATATAAATATGACTTTACAATGACAGAAAAGTCTGATCCAAACGGAAGTCTTGAGTTTAACCTTGGAAATCAGGGAAGTACAGCAGCAGTTACTATTTCAAATGTATCTCTTAAGGTTAAGGAGGCGGGTCCTGCAGAGGATGTTATCGAAAAGACAGTCAGAGCTGACGGAAACTATGTATATAATGGTTCTTTCGATCAGGGCGACAAGAGACTCGGATACTGGGAGATAGCTGAGGATGATAAGGCAGCTGTTTCTGTTACAAATGACAATATGGTGAGAGAGCTCTGCGTTAAGGTTGAGGTTCCTGAGGGAACAACAGCGCTTAATCCTGTTACTCTCTATCAGAGTGATCTGGCTCCGCTTGTAAAGGGAACATATGATCTCAGCTTTGATGCATATATGGAAGACGGCGGAAGTGCTGATGCATTAACAGTTACAGCGGCAGGAATTACATTTAATCCTGAAATAACAACAGAACGTAAGAGCTATAATAAACAGTTCAAACTCAGAAAAGATCTCGAGAGAGAAGATTCAGATGTCAAGATTGAGTTTACAAAGCCGGGAGTTTATTATCTCGATAATGTATTCTTAACCGAAGCAGCTATTCTTAAGAATGGATTCTTTGATTCATCATTATCAGGATTTCAGGTATACGCAAACAGCCCTGCAGTAGCAAGTGGTATGATTGACAACATGGGTGATAACGACAATACATTTGTAATGTCAATTAAGGACACAGGATCAGAAGGAGCAGATGTGGATAAAACATGGTATATCCAGCTGATCCAGGATGGAATCACACTTGAAAATGGAAAGAATTATGAGCTTTCATTTGATATCAAATCAACAGTAAACAGACTGGTTAAGTATGGACTTGAGTGTAATGGTAATCTTGATAACCCGGCAAATGGTGCATGGGAAAACTATAACGGAAGTGATGATGCAATAGAAATCACAACTGAGTGGCAGAAGGTTACAAGTAGCTTTACAATGCTTCATAATACTGATACTCAGGCAAGATTCAAGATAGCAATGGGTGACTTCGGTGAGGAGCTTGGAGAACATGACGTATATGTTGACAATATCGTTCTTAAGGAAGTAGGCTCTGCTTTATCACCTGATCAGCTGGATGAAATCAATGCGGCAAATCAGGAAGCAGCAAATCCGGTTATTGAAGCAATAAAAGCACTCGAAGCAGTTGAACCTGAGTATACAGATGAGTTCAAGGGACAGCTTGATGAGGTTGAAAATGCATACAATGCACTGACTATTCCTCAGCAGGATATGGTTCCGGATGAAGTTTATGACATTTTATATAGTGCAAAGCAGGCATATAAGAACTTAGGAATCGTAGCAGCACTTGAAACACTTATAAATGAGATAGGTGATATCGAAGCAACTGATGAATGTCTTGCAAAGATCGAAGCAGCTGAGAATGCATATGCGGCAATGACAGATGAACAGAAGGAAATGGTTTCTGATGTTGAACTAGTTAAGCTCAGTGCAGCAAGAAAGGCTTACGAGGATGCAGTTGCTAAGCAGAGCGTTAATAAAGATGATCAGGAAAACAAGGACAATAACCAGAATCCTGTAAATAATGATCAGAACTCAGGCAATAAGAGTAATAGTCAGAATTCAAACAACCAGAATTCAAATGACAAGAAGGATGACAAGAAGGAAGAGACTAAGCCTTCAAATGAATGGAAGGACGGTAAGTGGTATAACGAAGATGGAAGCCAGAGCTACGAAGCAACAGCTGAGTGGAAGAGCGACGCAAGTGGCTGGTGGTTCGAGGATTCATCAGGCTGGTATCCAAAGAATGAGTGGCAGAAGATAGATGGCAAGTGGTACTTCTTTACAGAGAGCGGCTATATGGATTACGGCGAGTACCGCGACGGCTGCTGGCTCGGAGATGACGGTGCATGGGTAGAAGAGTACTCAGGCGGACACTGGATGAGTGACAGCAAAGGCTGGTGGTTCGAGGATAACGGATGGTATCCTGTAAGCCAGTATCTCTGGATCGACGGAGTTAAGTACTGGTTCGACGCTAGCGGATATACAAAATAAAAAATGTAATAACTAATAATAACTATAAGTTATCATAGTTACTCCTTTCTGGCGCCTCTTGGCAATAGCTGAGAGGCGCCCATTCTTTTGTCCATACTTTTGCTTATACTTTTTGCTTATACTTTTGTTGATGCAGTATTGAAGTAATTGTGTTAAAATAGTTATGTTAAACCGTTGTGCTTAATAGATGTTTTAACAGGGTGTTTAACAAGTGTGTTAATAATTGATATTTATTGAATTATTATAGAAAGGGAGAAATCGATGAAAGCAGCAATTATTATGGGATCAACAAGTGATCTTCCAAAGGTTGAACCGGCAATCAATTTATTAAAGGATTCAGGAATAAGTGTAAAGGTAAGATGTTTGTCAGCACATAGAGCGTCAAGACAGCTGACAAAGTTTATTGAAGAATTAAACGGTGATGGTACAGAAGTAATCATTACAGCAGCTGGTATGGCAGCAGCTCTTCCAGGTGTTGTTGCAGCACAGACTGTACTTCCGGTTATCGGAGTTCCGCTTTCAGGATCCGTACTTGACGGCCAGGATGCTCTTTATTCAATAGTTCAGATGCCACCTGGAATTCCGGTTGCAACAGTTGCAATTAACGGTGCAAAGAATGCAGCATGGCTTGCACTTGAGATCATGGCAGTAAAGCATGATGAGCTTCGCGCCGCACTTCTCTTTGAAAGAAAGAAGATGCAGGACGTTGCAGTTGCAGCTAACGAAGAAGTAATATCCAAGTACGAAGCAGAAGATGCGGAGTAGAGGATTATTAGTATAGAATGAAATATTAGTAAAAAGTCCTGTTATGGGAGTATGAAAAGCCGGGAAATACTAATAAAACCGGGGATACGCTGGAAATATTAGTAAAAAGTCCTGTTATGGGAGTATGAAAACCTGGAAAATACTAATAAAACTGGGGATATGCTGGAAATATTAGTAAAAAGTCCTGTTATGGGAGTATGAAAAGCCGGGAAATACTAATAAAACCGGGGATACGCTGGAAATATTAGTAAAAAATCCAGTTTTGGGAGTATGAAAACCTGGGAATTACTAATAAAACCGGAGATATTCTGGAAATATTAGTATATTAAGAAATATAAGGTAGTAAACAGAGCCGCAACCAGCATTCGGTAAGTCCGCTGCTGCGCAGCTCTACTGTCTCCTGCGGAGACACTTACCTCATGATGTTTGCGAAGCATCTGTAAACAGATGCTTATAAGCTGAACAAATAAGAAAATAAACAGAGCCGCAACCAGCATTGCCGCAACCAGCATTCGGTAAGTCCGCTGCTGCGCAGCTCTACTGTCTCCTGCGGAGACACTTACCTCATGATGTTTGCAAAGCATCTGTAAACAGATGCTTACAAATAACAAAAAAAATCCGGATTTGCTTGCAAGCAAGCATCCGGATTTTTTTGTCATTTAACTCTGTTTATAAGTCTTTGCCTGTCAGCATCTTGTAAGCTGAAAGGTACTTGTCTATTGTCTTGTCTACGATTTCCTGTGGGAGTTCCCAGTCTTCAGGCTTAGCTGTGTTTGCATCGGACTTGAGCCAGTCACGAGCGAACTGCTTGTCGAAGGATGGCTGACCGTGTCCCGGCTCGTAACCATCTGCAGGCCAGAAACGTGATGAGTCAGGTGTAAGCATTTCGTCTCCGACAACGATGTTACCATTCTCGTCGAGACCAAACTCGAATTTTGTATCGGCAATTATTATTCCTTTTGTAAGTGCATAGTCAGCGCATTTGTTATAAAGTGCGAGAGTGTAGTCACGAAGCTTCTCTGCATATTCCTGTCCTTTTCCAGGGAAGTCTTTTTCAAGTATCTCTATAGTCTTTTCAAAGGAGATGTTCTCATCATGATCTCCGATTTCAGCCTTTGTTGATGGGGTGTAGATAGCCTCAGGGAGCTTGTCGCTTTCACGAAGTCCTTCAGGAAGCTTGATTCCACATACTGTTCCATTCTCCTGGTAGCTAGCCCAGCCGCTTCCTGTGATATAGCCACGAACGATACACTCGACAGGGAGCATTGTGAGCTTTTTGCACATCATGCTGTTTCCGTCGAATTCAGGCTTCTGGAAGAATTCAGGCATATCCTTAACATCAACTGAAATCATATGATTTGGAAGTATATCCTCTGTAAGATCAAACCAGAATTTTGACATCTGTGTAAGTACAGCGCCCTTCTTGCTTATCTTGTTTTTAAGGATAACATCGTAGCAGCTGATTCTGTCTGTAGCAACCATGATTAGGCTGTCGCCGTTATCGTAAATCTCTCTTACTTTTCCCTCTTTAACAGGTTTCATAATGGCCTCCTTATGTTTTATCTGAAAATAGGACTCTAGCATAGTCTTTTTTTATGAAAAAATCAAGATTTTATTTATATTTTTCTTATGAATTGACTAGCGTATTTATAACGATATCTTTGTAAAATTACCTTTGTAAAATGTATCATATTGTGATAACATATAAGTCGTAGGACTGTCGTCCACGAGAAGCACTCAATTCATGGGGGAGAGTGCTAAGCAAGAAACAGCTTAGGAGGTTTACATAATAATGAAGAAACCATTTTCAAATGCATATGATGCGATTAAAAAGTTATTCAGAAAAATGTTCGGAAAGAAGGATTCTGATGAGCTTCAGGAGGAAGGCCTTGAGGAAGGTGCTGAAGAAGTTACCGAGGAAGGCTCTGAAGAAGGTGGAGAAAAACAGGCTGAAGAGGAGGCTGCACCTAAAGAGGAACCAAAACCTACAGCTGAAGAACAGAAGAAGGCTGCACTTGAGGCAGTTGCAGCGTGAGGCTGAAGATAAAAAGAAAGAAGCTAAGGAAGCTGCAGAGCAGCGTTCCGGAATGGTCAAGATGGTTGTTGATCCTGTCACAGGAGAGGAGATACCACTTGGACAGCTTCCTGATGGAGCGTCTAATCTTAAAAAATATATGAGAATTCAGACAACCTCTGATGATATAGTTGTTGCAATGAATTCTATAATAAAGCATCCTGATATGCCTAAGAATATAGTTATTCTTGGTAGAAATGGTTTCGGTACTGTTAAGGTCGGAGAAGACTTCGCAAGAAGCTTCTACGAGATGGGACTTGTTAAGTCAGACAAGATAGCTAAGACAAAGGCTAAGCAGCTCAACAAGATGGGACTTGAAAAGCTGGCCGCACTTAAGGGTGGATGTCTTATCATAGAGAATGCCGGACTTGTTTCATTTGGCAAGCTGGTCGAGGTTATTCAGAACTCATCACCTGAGAATAATGATTACGTAGTTATCCTTACAGGTGAGATAGATTCTCTTGCAAACTTCTTTGAAGAGAACGAGGATATCGTTGATTCATTCATTTATCTGATCGATATTCACAAGATCAAAGAGAAGGGTATGATACATCTCGCAAGGGGCTATGTAAAAGAAAAAGGCTACAAGGCAGACAAGTCTGTATATGAGAAGCTTAAGAACTTCCTCAAGGGAATGGAGGAAGGAAACATCGACAGATTTATCGGTAAGATCGATGAGGTTATCGAGAACTGTGACAAGAGAGGCGATGACAAGATGCTCATGCCTGAGGATGTGAAATAAAATCATTCGGTTGTGAATTATAATTATTCCCAAACAGTTTATTATGCTAATTTCGGAAGATCACTTTTGTTCGAGTGATCTTCTGATAAAAAGAAATTAAAGGAGGATCATATGATTTACTCAACAGAAGTTAAGAACATGTGCCCTGTACATCAGGGAGTACATCATGGTGCTGCCCCTATTCCAGAGGAAGCAAAATGGGTACAGGCAAAAAAGGTTGAGGATATATCCGGTTATACACATGGTATTGGCTGGTGTGCACCTCAGCAGGGATGCTGTAAGCTTTCCCTTAACGTAAAGGATGGAATTATCCAGGAAGCATTAGTAGAAACAATTGGTTGTTCAGGTATGACACATTCTGCAGCTATGGCTGCTGAAATACTTCCGGGACTTACAGTAATGGAAGCACTTAATACAGACCTTGTTTGTGATGCTATCAACACAGCTATGAGAGAGCTCTTCCTTCAGATTGTATACGGAAGAACTCAGAGTGCATTTTCAGAGGATGGTCTTCAGATCGGTGCCGGTCTTGAGGATCTTGGTAAGGGCGCTCGTTCTATGGTTGGTACAACCTACGGAACACTTGATAAGGGACCTAGATATCTTGAGCTTACAGATGGTTACATCACAGAGGTAGCTCTTGATGAGGATGATGAGATCATTGGTTATAAGTACATCAACTTTGGTAAGATGATGGACTTCATTAAGGCCGGTGATGATGCAAATACAGCTATCGAGAAAGCAGCCGGACAGTATGGACGTGTTGCTGACGCAGTTAGATGTATAGACCCAAGAAAGCAGTAAGAGAAGGAGGAAATAGATATGGCATTATTTGAATCATATGAGAGAAGAGAGCCTCAGATCCTTGCTGCACTTAAGGAGTATGGCATCTCATCTATTGAAGAGTGTAAAGAAATCACAGATGCAGCTGGTATAGATGTATATCACCTTATTGAAGGTATCCAGCCTATCTGTTTTGAAAATGCTAAGTGGGCTTACACAGTAGGTGCTGCTATAGCTATCAAGAAGGGTTGCAAGAAGGCAGCAGACGCTGCAGCAGCTATCGGTATCGGACTTCAGGCTTTCTGCATTCCTGGATCAGTTGCTGACAGACGTAAGGTTGGTCTTGGACATGGTAACCTCGGAAAGATGCTTCTTGAAGAGGATACAGAGTGTTTTGCATTCCTTGCAGGACATGAGTCATTTGCAGCTGCAGAGGGAGCTATCGGTATCGCTGAGAAGGCTAACAAGGTTCGTCAAAAGCCACTTAGAGTTATCCTTAACGGACTTGGAAAGGATGCAGCTCAGATCATCTCACGTATCAATGGTTTCACATATGTAGAGACAAAGTACAACTACTTCACAGGAGAGGTTGAGGAAGTATTCAGAAAGTGCTACTCAAAGGATCCTGAGTCACCTAGAGCAAAGGTTAACTGCTACGGCGCTAACGATGTTCAGGAAGGTGTTGCAATCATGTGGAAGGAGAACGTTGACGTATCTATCACAGGTAACTCAACAAACCCTACAAGATTCCAGCATCCTGTTGCAGGTACATATAAGAAGGAGCGTGTTGAGGCTGGTAAGAAGTACTTCTCAGTAGCATCAGGTGGTGGTACAGGTAGAACACTTCACCCAGATAACATGGCTGCAGGTCCTGCTTCATATGGTATGACAGATACTATGGGACGTATGCATAGTGATGCACAGTTCGCTGGTTCTTCATCAGTTCCTGCTCACGTAGAGATGATGGGACTTATCGGTGCAGGTAACAACCCTATGGTTGGTATGACTGTTTCAACAGCAGTTTCAATTGAAGAGGCTGCAAAGGCAGGTAAGTTCTAAAGACTTAGTTGAGTAACAATTAAAATGTAATTATGTCAGAACCGGTCAACCGATGGTTGGCCGGTTCTATGGTTTAAAGGGGATAATTAAGGGTAAGCAAAAGGGGCGAAATGACATTTAGCGAGATCGTATCAAAATACATAGATGAGCTTGGGATAACAGCTAAGGAGCTGTCTGATTACTGTGGGATCTCTACTTCAACTATCAGCAGATATAGAGCGGGCAGCAGAACCCCAATAAAGGATTCAAAGCAGTACATGTCGCTCATTCGTGGTTTTGGTATAGCTATAGAAAAGAAAAACAGAACAGATATTTCTGAGGAAAAGATAAAAAAAGAAATCGAGGGTTCGTTTAGCGAGGGTCTTTCAGACTTCAATCCTGTAATATTCAGATACAATTTTATCAGTCTTATGAGTAGTCTGAATATAAGTTTGAAGGAGATAGCTGATGGTGTCGGCTATGATGTGTCTTACATCTCAAGGCTGAGAACAGGTAAGAGAAGCCCTGCAGATCCGGTAGCATTCATAGATAGTGTTTCGCGTTTTGTAGCTGAAAACTATAATGATCCGGAATCCAAAAAAAGTCTGGCGGTTATTCTAAACTGCTGGGAAGATGAACTGGATAGTAAAGAAAAAATAGAAAGTAAGGTATATCACTGGCTTCTTGAAGATGCTAACAGCAGAAGAACATTTGTGGAAGAAATGATCGAAAGAATGGATGCGTTTAATGACGCGGAGTATCACAGGAAACGTATCGGGGATATAGTTAAAAATATAGAAAAGAATTCTTCGGAAGAAGACTTTACTTATGAAGTAAAGAATGGAATACAGCATCTGAAGGAGTGTGAATACAGATTCATAAGCAGGGTTCTTAAGTCTGAGAATAAAAAAGGACTGAGAATGTGCTGGGACATTCCCGGAGATATAGACAAAGGTCTGGACATTGAAATGATGGGCTTCCTTACAGTTCTTGTTGACAGAGGAGTGGAGATAAGCATAGTCCATCCTGACGATGGTCCGATGAGC
>CACYJP010000051.1 GCA_902774725.1 uncultured Lachnospiraceae bacterium | reverse complement strand
GCAACCATCACGGTATTCACTGTAATCCATATATCCGTCAGCTGTGAAATAATACCACTTTCCGTCTATCTTCTGCCACTGATCTGTTGGATACCAGCCAGTAGTATCTTCAACCCACCAACCAGTTGCATTGTTCTTCCATGAAAGGACACCTTCGTAAGTGCAGTTTCCGAATTCATCGTACCACTTGCCGTCTACCCATTCATTTTTGTAGGTCTTATCTTTCTTAGGAATAACTGCTGTTTCCTTTTCTCCGCATCTGCTGCAGACTCTTTCCTTTGTGCCCTCTGCAGATTCGGTAGCTTCTTTTGTTACTTTCCATTCTCCCCAGCTATGTCCCAGCTTATCTACTGTAACAGTCTTTCTCGAGATCTCTTTTCCGCATTCCTTATACTTTACAACTTCATCATAGGAGCCGTTCATTGTACATGTTGGAGCAACTTCTTTTTCTTTTACAGTTTCCTTATCACCATGAAGAGCAACCGTAGACATATAAATATATGCTTCTGCGGTGGTTTGTTTTGTATTCAACTCTTTTCCACCATTTATCTTCAGGTCTAACATATTAAATTCATATCCAAATTCAGGAACCAGTACAACATAAGCGTCGTATTCTTTATCCCCTTCAAATGTACCAACAAACGGATCAGCTACACCCGTTCTTGCGTCATATGAATCATAATCCACCCACAGGTTTGAAGAATTCGGAGAATCCATTCCCAGTATTTTATATCCTTTACCCTCCGGAATACTCATCTGTGGTCTGTTAGTCTGTGTAGAAGAATCCCATATGTCACCAGCCTTAGAAGTGGTTGTCTCATCTCCACACTTAGGCTGAGTAATTGTAAGTTCTGCATTACTTATGTACTTATTCATACAGAAGTAAATATCCATATCATCATTTATCGCAGTCTTAATTGTTGCCTCAAAATCAGCATTTACATCTGTTTGATTTGTATACTCAGTAAATGGTTTAGGAAGATAAAATGGATAAACACAGTTATAGCCTTCTGTTTTGAATTCACAGTCACAGGCGTCATCTTCAAGTACTTCTCTTACCTTTGTTCCCGGTTCCAGTCCGGAAATAACTATCGGATCTTCTTTATCAACTCCATCTATTGCTGACCAGTGAATAGTAAGTGATACAACTCTTCTAAATGTAACTGTTACTGTTACATTTGCTTCCGGCATCTCAAATGACTTGTCCTCGGTAATATCTATACTGGTTTCACCCTCAGGAGTGTAGGTTATCTTATCTATTTCGTAGCCTTTATCCGGAGTAGCAGTCACCTTAATTTTTCTTCCCTCTATTGCCTGTTTTCTGGAAACTGTCGCTGTTCCATGCTCTGTTTCCGCAAGCGTAATGTTATATTTCGTTCCTATTTCCGGTTCTAAAACAACGTGCTTCGCAACTGTTGTTCCATCCTTCTCATAGAAATCATAACCATTCTCACCAAGAATTCCATCCTCAGGTGTTGTGATCACATAATCGTCCGGATCATAGGTTATCGAACCCAAATGATTCTTGCCCGTAGAAATCGCAGACATATCACCTGATGTACCTCTACATTCTGCATCAATTCTTCCACCATTGATCACAATCGAATCTGCTACCAGACCGTAGCTCTGGTTTCCAAGAGCGATAGCCGTGACTGTTCCGCCATTTATTATTAATTCACCCTTTGGCCCCTCTTCTGACGCAGCTTCACTGACACTTGTAATACCATTTTTACGTCCCGTAGCAAATACCAATGCATCATTTATGGTAATTTTACCCTTGTCACTTTTCATACCACTTGATACATCTGAATTTCCGGTACAAGATACATCAGCATGATCAGCTACTACTATATCGTTACTTGAATATATTCCTGTCAGCCCATCACCACTGGCTACAATCGAACCTGATAACTCAAGACTTCCCTTCTCTCCATCTGCCGAGATACCTTCCTGTAAACCATAAGCTTGTATACCATTTCCGGTTCCGTTTATTTTAAGGTTCGTACCATTTGTCTTGATTCCATATGAAGCCCCGCTGGTTACCAGACTTCCTTCTATTGTCAGATTCTCCAGTTCACTATATATACCTACTTCATCTTCTCCGTCTTTGTAAAAGTCACCATAGATTTTTACTTCATCCAGTGTAAGCTTTTGGGTAGAATCATCATATTTTACTGTTCCATCTCCAAGTACATCTGCTTTATTGTTCCATGTAACCTGTTTATTACCTATCCAAAGAGGATAGGTTATTGGTTCAATAACTACATCATTTGCAGCAGATGAATCCTTGACTATAGTATGAAAATTCTTGTCCTTTCCAATTGTTCCATCAGCCGGCTTTGATATATACACGCCTTCCGGAATTGTCAAACTATCATATGCGCCAATTGAAATATTGCCACTATCAACAGTTGCCTCAATTCTCGCATCACCTGAAATACTAAGTGAACCAGTGTCAGCAATGATTCCGGCTTTTTTCGCATTAACCTTTGTATTTCCACCGGAGAATACAATATCATCATTTGAAAAAACACCAGTTCCTGCAGGATTTGTGACTGTCACATTTCCTCCGGACATATCAAACTTACTAGTATAAATAGCACCTCCCACTTGGTCATAGTTGATATTAACATCTCCACCACTTACTTTTACCG
The DNA here is from genome assembly GCA_902774725.1 of uncultured Lachnospiraceae bacterium. Classification (GTDB taxonomy): domain Bacteria; phylum Bacillota; class Clostridia; order Lachnospirales; family Lachnospiraceae; genus Eubacterium_Q. Next base: position 10,135 of record CACYJP010000051.1, on the reverse strand, counting down.
TACTACTACTACTGTAAGTACATCTTATTCCTTTTGTATTTACGGTTCCGCCTGTGATTTCAATTGTAGCACCGTCGGCATCGCAATTTAAACCATAGACACCCTTATTATCAGAAGTATTATTAACCGTACCACCTGTAATCTTGATTCCATTATATGCATCAATTCCATAACTATATGACTTTGTAGTTACTGTTCCTCCGGAAATCTCTACAAATCCTCCGGAACGATCTACATATATAGCAGTATCACTATTACTTTCAACATCCAGCGCTCCATTTTCTACATAAAATGGGACCGAGCTGCGGATACTTCCTGACTTTATGTCGGTATCAGCACCATCAATCGTTAAGCTTGCATTTGAAATATTACCAGAGAGATCATATCTGATACTATATTTTCCGGAGTCACCGCTTACCTCACCTGCTCCGACGATTGTATAAGGAAGGTTACTATCAAAATATATTCCGGATCCTTTACTTTCTTCAGAACCACCACTTATTACCGCACCCTCAAGCGTTATGGTATGAGTTGCGTCATCATAGCTAACCTTTCCTTCGGTTATTTTGTCTCCTTTGATATCTTCACAGTTTTCACTGGTGACCTCTACTCCTCCGATCCAGAGTTTATACGCCTGCGCTGCCTTTGCTGTCATAGGCAAACCCGAAACCAGCGATAGTACAAGTACCAATGTCAAAATTAACGATACAGCTTTTCTCATAGTTTTTCTCCTTAATAACAAACTCCGTCTGCACTTATCCAATAACCATCAACATACTGACTTGTTGCCATGTAGCCATCAGCTTTGAAATAATACCAGTAACCGTCTATCTTAAGCCATCTGCTCTGTGGCCACCAGCCTGAGATGTCCTCTACCCACCAGCCGGTTGCGTTAGACTTCCAGCTGAGAAGGTATTTATCATCCCATGAGCCGTCACTGTTGAACCAGTAGCCTTTGTAATACTCATTTGATGCCATATATCCATCCGGCTTGAAGTAGTACCATATTCCGTCTATCTTCTGCCATGAGTCTGCAGGATACCAGCCTGATGTATCTTCTACCCACCAGCCGGTAGCATTACTCTTCCACTGAAGTGTTCCAGGGTAATCTTGAGTACCGTCAGCGTTGTACCACTTGCCATCGATCCACTCATTTGAATACTTTGGCTTATTTTTCTCATCTTCAGCTGCCTTCTTTGCCTTTGCAACTGATTCTTCAGCATTTGTAAGCTTCTTCAGGATAGATGCGTCAACCAGCTTCTTCTGATCTTCTGTAAGTGCATCATATGCATCTCTTGCAGCCTTTACTGCTGCCTCATCATCGACTCCGGCATTGTTTGGAAGCTTGCTTATCTTTGCTACTGCCGCATCCGCTGCTGCCTTATCTTCTGTATCTTTCTTTTCTGCCTTCTTATTTGCAAGTTTTTTCTCTGAAGACTCAAGTTTTTCTGTTGTATCGTACTCAGCATCTGCAACCTTCTTCTGTGCTTCTGTCAGCTTATCGTATGCTGCTCTTGCATCCTTGATAGTTGCCTCATCAGAAAGGGCTACAGTATCCGGAAGGTTGTTTATCTTATCAACTGCATCACTATAGTTCTTAAGAGCTGTATCAGCTTTTGTAAGCTTAACAGTATCATCATCACTGATCAGCTTCTTTTGAGCATCATTAAGCTTGTTGTACAATTCTTTCGCATCAGCTACTGCTTTTGTAACCTTTGCGTCCTCAGTTGTAACATCTTCAGGATTTAAAGGAATACTGTCCTTAACTATATTAATTATTTGCTCAATTTCCTCTGGTGGAATGATCTTCCATCCAGTACCAAAAACGAGCTCATCAAACGCTAGCTTATATTTATTCTTGTATTCATCCTTTAAAGCTAAAATTGCACGAGCATGATAATCATAACTTATTTCTGTTCCTTCATTACCACTATAGGTAATATCAAAGATTTTTGACAGCTCTTCATCTTCAATATTTAGCTGAATTGTTTTTTCGTTACCATCATACACGATGGAACTGTTTTCCTTATCGTATCCTTCTGCATACCATGTTGCTACATCTTGGATATCAGACGCTTCCACCAGAGTTCTATTATCATCACCAAGATCTATGTTGAACACACTGTCCTTTTTTTCGTCAAGATGTCCTTCTTTCCACTCTCCACCATCTTTATAATAATACTGAACATCATATGTGACTCTGGCGGTAAGGCTTTGTCTGCCATTGATTATCGCATCCATATTTGCCGTAAGTTTAGCTGAATGTCTATCCCCAGAAATGTCATAGCTAAATCCTTTTTCTGGTTCTATAACCTGGTCATCTTCAATAAATTCGATCTTATTTATGGTTACCTCTCTTTTTAAATTTCCTTCGTTATAATCTTCCGGATAACTAAATGTTCCTATGTAGAAATCCTTCTGATATACAGGAATTGTTTCACCAGGATTTTCCGGATCAGGATCAGGAAGACTCGCATCATACTGAGAATTACTAATCTTTTCAAGCGTCGAGGAATCTTCAGGATAGTAGCAAGCTCCCTCTTCTTTTACATATGCTACATCCGGCCAATCTACATAAAGATCTACGAAACTATTATTATAGAAGGAGTGAAGATAATATGTACCCGGTTTTTTAACACATATTTCAAATACTCCGTCTTTTTCTGACTTAATACTCCAGTAAGTAGAGGCTACCGGATCTCTTCCCTCGTAAAGCTGTATATCATCAATTTTTGATGAAGGAAAAGCTTTCAGCCCATCCTCTTTCTTAAGTGCCAGAGATACTTTTATGCTACGTTTATTTTCAAGACTCCAATTCTTTTCATATTTTGATAGATCGGTATTAAACTCACCATTAACATCCTTTGAAATAATAAGTCCATTATTCTCCGGCTTTAAGTAAAATATGAAATCCTCAGTCCAGGTTTCCTGTCCATTACTACGTGTTACCTTCACACAAATTTGAAGCATTCTGTTTGTCTTTGGAATAAGGACCGAGCCAAGCCAGTGCATAGTTATATCTTTTCTGTCAAGATGAGTTCTATCCATGCTCATGCCGGCATCAAGAATAAAATCAACACACTGAATCTCATTCAGATCACTATCAGTCCAGTCATGCATAATTCTAAGTTTATTCTCTTTCGTTCCATCTACATAACCAATTGATCCTCTGGTTGCGACAATATTACTATCAATCTGTGAAACAGAATCTTTATAAAGAGCAAGCTTAGGAAGTCTGGTTTCTACCTTGAATTGTGATTGTGTTGGTCCTGCCACCGGATCATCATATAACACATTAATTATATAATTGCCCGACTTTTTTACATTTAGCCTGAAAACACCAGCATCAGCTATTTTCTCACCATTAAATGTATTATCTAAACATCCAACGGATTCCGGAACCGCCTCTTGTTTTTCATTACACAAACTTATAAGACATTCGCGTTCAGGATCTATATAATTCATTTTGTACTGTTCATCATCTTCTTTTGACAAATTAACTATAGAAAAATAATAGTCCTCTCCAAGCTCTACTGACACTGTCTTACTATAATCGGTTACCTCTTTATTAATAACCGGATTTCCTTCTTCCCACTCTGACTGTGCGATTACCCAGCCTTCAAAATCCGGAACAGATTTAATTGAACCTTCAGCTCTTGCAGTGATTCCGGTAAACAGGCTCAAAACCATCACCATAGCAAGGATGGAAGCAAGCATTCTTCTTTTTACTTTATACATTTATCTAGCCTCCTCTTCTTTAAATTATCATAAAAACTGTATTAAATATTACCATTTTTCGTAATTACACTCAATAAAAAAAATGGCAAGAAAATGGACTGTTCTCCGATAAAGAACCGTCCCCATTTTCTTGCACTATATATGTTATCTATGCGCCTCTACATCAACTCCCAGCACATCATAAGGACTGGCTAGTACATCAACATTTGGCTTTTTCTGTGGAGTTACCTCCGGCACTTCTATTTCCTTTTTTGGTCTTCCTTCATCAATTGCTCTCAGATATATATATTTTAATAAATCCGAAATATCAGACCAACCACCTGTTACCTGATCAAGATCATTTACACTTATTCTTTCATTAATAATTTCTTTCATAATTTTTCTCTCCCTTTTTTTTATTTATTTTATGCTCATACTTTATCACACCAATTATCACACTATTGTCACAAAAAAGAGGCGGTTTTTGAAAACCGCCTCTTGTTACCTGGTGCTATATTTAATTTTAGTAGCAAACTCCGTCCGCACTTATCCACCATCCGTCTACATACTGGCTTGTTACCATGTAGCCTGATGCGTCGAAGTAGTACCAGTAGCCGTCTATCTTAAGCCACTGCGATGCCGGCCACCAGCCTGAGATATCCTCTACCCACCAGCCGGTTGCGTTACTCTTCCAGCTGAGGAGATACTTGTCATCCCATGAACCATCAGCGTTGAACCAGTATCCCTTGTAATACTCATTCGCTGCCATGTATCCATCCGGCTTGAAGTAATACCATACGCCATCTATCTTCTGCCACTGATCTGTTGGATACCAGCCATCTGTGTCTTCAACCCACCATCCGGTAGCATTACTCTTCCACTGAAGTGTTCCAGGATAGGTCTGAGTACCGTCTTCGTTATACCACTTGCCATCAATCCACTCATTTGAATACTTTGGCTTGTTTTTCTCATCTTCAGCCGCTTTCTTTGCCTTTGCAACTGATTCTTCAGCATTTGTAAGCTTCTTCAGGATAGATGCATCTACAAGCTTCTTCTGATCCGGAGTAAGTGCATCATATGCTGCTCTTGCTGCCTTAACTGCTGCCTCATCATCGACTCCGGCATTGTTTGGAAGCTTGCTTATCTTTGCTACTGCTGCATCCGCTGCTGCCTTATCATCTGCAGCCTTCTTTTCTGCCTTCTTCTTAGCAAGTTCTTTTTCTGCAGTCTCAAGCTTTTCTGTTATATCGTACTTATCATCTGCAACTTCCTTCTGTGCATCGGTGAGCTTATCATATACTGTTCTTGCTGCCTTGATAGCCGCTTCATCAGAAAGGGCTACAGTATCCGGAAGATTGCTTATCTTATCAACAGCATCACTATAGTTCTTGATTGCTGTAGCAGCCTTTGTAAGCTTAGCGGTGTCTTCATCACTAATCAGCTTCTTCTGAGCATCGTTAAGCTTGTCATACTTCTCTTTTGCACCTGTTACTGCCTTTGCAATATCCTCATCCTCTGCTGTCATATCTTCAGGTTTTGAGGTAATATCTGTTTCAACAGTTCCTTTTATTTCTTTAACAGCCTTTGGAGTAACGATAGTCCAAAATGTCTCATTCCTGAATTTACCTTTAATCTTATACTGAGCTTTGTACTCATCCTTAATGGTAAAGCTTACATAGGTGTCATACTTCTCAGCATCTTCATTTATCGCAGTTTCCTCATTATCCTCATAATGGTAATCAACTAATTTAGCATATTCTTCGTTATCAATTTGATATAACAGTGTTTTTTTAGTTCCATCATATTCGAAGGAGTGCGTATCTCTGTCATATCCATCTCCAACAAACATACCATTTAAATCAGTAGCCGTTAATCCTTTTCTCGGATCTAATCCATCCTTATCACCTAAATCGATTTCGAACCAATTATCTCTGTCAAATTCTTGGTAACCAATCACCCAATGTTCGCCATCATAATAATAGTAATTAACATCGTAAGTAACCTTCAGGTTCAATTTACCCTTTACTATATCAATAGCATCCATATTGACATTAAGCTTTGCTGTATGCTTATCATCAGGTATCTCATAACTAAAGCCTTTCTCCGGCTTTATTGTCTCATCGCCTCTCTTCACTTCGATAGTTTTGATACTTATATCTCTTTTATTTCTGCCAGCAAAGTCAGCAGGATATGCATATGAGCCGATATAGAAGTCCTTCTCAAACAGCTGTTCTCCTTGATCATCCTTTAACTTCGCACCAAATGGATCATCACATATCTTTGATGCAGAGCCATCTATAGAATTATAGGTTGCTCCCTCCTCGGTAACAAATGCTACATTTGAAAAGTCAGCATTGATGTCAACAGTTTGATTTTCGTCATATACCAGCTTATAATCTCCAGGTGTATTTATCTTAATGGCATACACTCCACCATCAGTCTCTTTACTTATTGTAGAACCATCTGTACAAGCTGCGCCATCAGCAGTCACAAGACTTAGCTTACCTTCTTCTGTAATAGGAGTAAGATTACCCTCACTCAGAATTGCTAGTGATACGATGCCATCATTTTTAACTTCAACTCCCCAATCCTTGCCGTAGGAATCAGCATTTTCATTAAAAGTATTATTCTTAGAATATGATATAACAAAGCCTACAGCCGCAGGTCTGACGCTTATATGAAATTCATCCTTCCTTGGGTGCTCCTGGCTGCCACGGGTCACGTCTACTTCAATAGCAAGTGGCTTGTTTGTCGGAGGGAAGGTAACCTTTGTTAAACTATTATTTGCAAGATCCTTCCTGTCGAAGTGAGTTTTGTCTGCAGTAATTCCATCATCAAGATGAAGATCTACGCATTGAATGTCAAATATCTCACCCTCACTCCAATTATGTGCCAGGAATAATTCATTTGCTTGTGTTCCGTCAATTAATCCCTCATAGCTTCTGGTCGAAACCAAAGTATTCGGATCGAATACAGAACTTGTAGTATAGAGTCCAAGCTGAGGCATTCGTACATTTAACTTAAACTCATGAACCAAATTCTCATACTTCATCTCTATATAATATATACCAACTACATTGGTATTAAGTCTGAATACTCCATCAGGAGTCGGCTTCATAGAACCCATAGCGTCATATTCTTTAGATATAGAACATTCACTAGGATCTGTTACCGGATCTTTCTTATAATCCAGTATCCTTATTTCTACATCCTCATTATTTGGAAACATAATTTTTGTTTCTTCTCCATCATTATATAAATCACCGATAGAAATGAACTTTTCATCTAATATTTCCGCAGTTATTTCGCTACTATAATCATTTATTTCAGTTCTTGGAGTTGGGCCTTCTTTTCCCCAGTCAGCATCCGCTATCTTCCAGCCTTCCTTTTTCTCTTCGAGATTCATTCTATTCTCATCGACTCTACCATCATTATAACTGGTTTTTAATTCAATTGCAGATTCATACCGGCCATAAGCATCAGCAGGTATTTCAACCTCCATAGAACGATTCTTATAATCCCATGGGGCATAACTATCCGTTTTTACAAACGGATCATTGTATTTATATTCAACACTCTTAACATTATCATCAACCTTAAAACTATCGCTTGCGATTATATAGAACTTTTCACCTGAAGAATACTCCAGATCATCTCCAAAGCGGCATATCAGATTATCCATCGAAGTCTCATTCGCTTTATAAACTCCTACTCTAGGGAACTCAGTATTAAATCTAACTGAATAAGTTTTTTCGCCATTATTATAGATGATCTTATAATCACGAACTTCATTTGCTTCTATCCTGTAAACACCATCAACGAGAGTATAAGTCTTATCACCATCTCTATCATCCTTGTTTAAGGATATTGTACCTGGAGTAACTGCAGTTCCATCAGCATTTACTATAGATATGTTTTCAACGTCCTTAACTTCTTCTATCTCATCTCCATCGCACCATCCAAGAGATATATGAGTACTTCCAGGAATTTCTCCACTACTATCCTTGCGGAACCATTCCTTCCTAGCAAACGAAGGACCTGTCTGGCCTTCCGGTATATTGTCCCAGTCAACACCGGCTATAACCAGACCCTCAAGCTTCTCTCTGAAATTGTAATTATAATCAAAGAAGTCGTAACCTTCCTCAGGATGATTCAAAACTCTCAAATATCGTATATTTATTTTTATAGCATCGTCAAGATCACCGCTATACTCTTCAGGTACTGTGAAAGATACAAGCCCACCATCCTTAGTCCATGATGTGTCCTTTATTCCAAGGGAATCATCGTAATTGATAGTTGCTGCATCAAACCTGTCATAATCAAATGCACTTCTATCGAATAAAATATAATATGTTGAACCCGGAACAACAAAAGCCTCATTTGAGTTGCAAACAAGTTTATCTATGGATGCGGTAGAAGATGAGTATATTGCTACTCTTGGCATACGAACATCTATATCGAACGAAGATTCCTTATCTTCAACCACTGTTTTGAATGTATACACACCCGTATCCTTAAAGCGAAGCTGGCAAACTCCAACAGGAGCTTCCTTGTCCCCTTCTCTTGTACCATATGTTGTATTCATCTCAACGAGATTCTTTGCATCCTTACCATCTTTAGTAACAGATACTTTAGTAATGTCAACAGGTGTAACTTCATCGCCACTAATCATGCCCATAGAACACCACCAGTCACGATTGATCTCCATCTCTTCCATCTTTCTAAAGTTGTCAACATTGTAATTAAAGCGCTGTTCCTGTTCCTTATCATCCCACTCTGCATAGGATACTGCCAGGCCATTTACTATAGATGTTACTCTGAAGCTGATTCCTCTTATTTCAGGAGCATCACCCTCATTCCATTTGGTCGCCAATTCAACATTTATCCACGCATCATTATTGATGCCACCCGGTATTTCTACCTTGATAGTCTGTTCCTGAGCCTTATCCGTAATCTTGTCAAATACGATTCCATCTGCTGAAGTTGCGGTTAACGTGATGTTATACGCATTATCTTCTTTAGTATGAAGATAGTATGTTGCTCCGCCTTCATAAGGAACTGAAAAATCATCTCCACTGGATACTAATGTATCAGCATCAAATGTATCAGAACTGTCATATATACCTATCTGAGGAAATACTACCTCAACATATATAGGATACGCTCCCGAAGCAGTGACTTCATACAAACCTGGATTGTCAAAATTCAAAGTAAAGAAACCGTCTCCGACCTCAGTTTCCTCACTGCCTGTTTCAGTATCTTTCCAGTATGTAGTTGGTTTTATAATCTTGGTCACGTCAGCTGGATCTAATTCTTGTCCGGCCCCTATTGGAGTAAGATCGTTGTAATCATACTCTGTATAATACTTAATCGAAAATGTTGAATCCAATTCAAGCGCGGAATTCAAATTATCTTCATCACAAATATAAAAATCTAAATGACGCTTTAATTCACCCCCGCCGATCGGATTAAAGTACTCGTTTTTATCCTCTCTTCTTTTTGGAACATTTCCTTCCCAATCTGTCCAACATGCTTTCAGCTCCCGCTTTTCAGAAGCTTCAACAGAAGATCTTGTTCCTGCACCGGAAACAAGTCCTATGATCATGGCAAATGCCAAAAGAAAAGAGATTATCCTTCTCTTCTTATACCCCATATTTGCTTCTCCTTTCGTTTTATTTAATCAAAAATAAGTATAGTGTCATATTTCTGCGAAATATAATAATATTTTACCATATTATACGATTTATAACAATGAAACTATTGTGTTAAGACAAAAAAAGGCGGCTCTCATCATCCATAGAACCGTCCTTTTTCGGGGTATCTGCTCCCGTTTATTTATCTAGTATTAGTATTGAATTTTTTCTCTACATCTTTCTACATCTTGTATGTCTCGTATAGTTATCTCCGGCACTCCTATTTTTTGCTTTAGAGCCTCTTTACGCATATACTCATAGTTTATGAACTCATTAATACGATTAATATTAAAAGCACCACCTGTTACCTGATCAAGATCATTTACATCTTTTTTCTCATTAAATATCTCTTTCATAATTTTTCTCTCCCTTTTTTTATTTATTTTATGTATCACACTATATCAAATCAATTGTCACAGTTCTGTCACTTAATCAAAAAGGGGATGAAAAGAAAAGCAAAAAGAAAAATGGCACCCGGCATCTTTTGTAAAAAGGTGCCAGATACCATCAATTTAAAATGTGTCATATATGATTTAGTAACAATCTCCGTCTGCGCTTATCCACCATCCGTCTACATACTGACTTGTTGTGCCAATCATACTTCGTATGATTGCAAGACTTCTACCAGAAGTCTTGATTCCGCTTCGCGGAATGCATCCTTCGCTTCGCTACGGACTCTGGGACCCCTCGGCACTTCGTGCCGTATCCCAGAGCTATACCATGTA
>CACYJP010000050.1 GCA_902774725.1 uncultured Lachnospiraceae bacterium | reverse complement strand
ACAACAGCTTCTCTTCTGCTCTCTGAAAGACTCATTGGGAAACAGTCTCTGCTGACTGCGATAATACCAAGTTTTACTTCAGGCATATTTTGCATGATTTATTACCTCCGTTATGCTTTTCACTCACCAAATACTTTTTTATAATCCTCCTGGAATTTAACGATTCCCTGATCTGTGAGTGGATGTTTTGTCATCTGTTCAATAACTGCATATGGTACTGTTGCTATGTCAGCACCTGCAAGAGCACATTCTGTTACATGTACAGTGTTTCTTATGCTGGCTGCAATTATTTCTGTTTCTATATCGTAATTACCGAATATCTGTACTATGTCCTCAATAAGCTCAATACCCGGTGAGCTTATATCATCAAGTCTTCCGAGGAAAGGAGAAACATAGGTTGCCCCTGCTCTTGCAGCAAGGAGGGCCTGATTAGCTGAAAAAATCAGAGTTACATTGGTCTTAATTCCCTCAGCCGACAAAACCTTTACAGCCTTAAGTCCCTCAACAGTCATCGGAATCTTGACGATCATGTTGGGATGTATTGCAGCTATTTCTCGCCCTTCAGCTACCATCCCTTCTGCATCAACCGTAGTTGCCTTAACCTCACCACTTATCGGGCCATCAACTATAGAGGTTATCTCTCGGATAACCTCATTAAAGTCTCTGCCCTCTTTAGCTATAAGTGACGGATTAGTAGTTACACCACAAATAACGCCCATGTCATTTGCTTTTCTTATATCTTCTACATTTGCTGTATCTATAAAGAATTTCATTATGTCGCGGCTCCCTTCTTTGTAATAAGCTTCTTCTTCTGTGCAATAACTACTGCCTGGATAACAAGGAAGATACAAAGCATACCTGCAATTGTTATACCTGTCCACCAAGCATCACCAAGTCCGGCTGATGCAACGATATTCTGAATTGTAGCAAGTGAAAGAACACCAAAGAAGGTTCCGATAACATTTCCTACACCACCTGTCAGCATCGTTCCACCGATGATCGCGCACGCTATTGCGTTCATCTCCATACCAGTTGCGTGAGTCGGCGATCCGGAACCCGAATGCATGAAGTATACAAATCCTGCAAGTCCTGCAAGAACACCATAGATAAGATGTGAAAGGAACTTTGTTCTCTTTACATTTACACCAAGCATAAGTGCACTCTGGTTATTTCCACCTACAGCATAGAAACCACGTCCCATTTTTGACCATTTAAGTAAAAGGAAAAATATAATTACAACGAGAATGGCAACAATAACGCCTATCTCAACATATGCATCTATGTATATACCCTTTCTATTTACAGCACCAAATCCCGGAACGATTATTTTAGTATCCTTAAGTGCTATAAGGTCTTTATTTTCTACGTTGATCGGAGCTGTATGAACTATTGTTGTCATACCTCTCGCAAAGAACATTCCGGCAAGGGTTACTATGAATGGCTGAATTCCGAGATAAGCAACAAGGAAGCCCTGTACAAGTCCGAAAGCCAGTCCTATTCCAAGTGCAAGGAGAACAGCTCCAAATATGCTTCCACCATGTATATCAAGATATACAGCGCAGCTCATACTTACAAGTGCTACTACTCCACCAACGGAGATATCAATTCCGCCACAGATCATAACGATACTAAGTCCAACTGCAGTTATGATAAGTGATGCATTTGCATTTAATATATTGAAGAAAGTCTGTGGTTTCAGGAAGCCTTCTCCCTGGAAAACCATTGCACTGATGTACATAAGGAAGAACACTGTAATGGTTATAGTCAGAAGCAGATTGGTATCGCTTGTTCTGCCGAACCATCCTGAGAATTTTGACCCTAATCCGGTCTTTTTCTTCTCTGCCATTTATGCCACCTCCTTCTTCGTTGTCATTTTCTTTTTAAGCTTAGCAAGCTTCTCTCTTACAATCGGAGTACTGAGTACTACGAGCATTATAACTACTACAGCCTTATATGCAGGAAGCGCATCTGAGCTAACCTTAAACTTGTAAAGCGTTGTAGTAAGGAACTGAATAACATAAGCACCAAGTACTGATGAGATCATACTAAACTTTCCACCACTCAGAGCGTTTCCGCCAAGAGCAACTGCAAGGATAGCATCCATCTCTATATCCTTTGCTGTATTTGAATAGTTGATCTGTCCGAGTCGACTTACCTTTATAAGTCCTGCAACAGCTACGCATACACCAAGGATTACAAATGTAAGGAATTTGATAAACTGTGGATTGATACCATTAAGTCTGGATGAGTTCTCATTTATACCAACAGACTGTGTATACAGACCAAGTGTTGTAAACTTAAGCACCAGCATAATGATGATTACGCATATCGTTGCGATAAAGAAAGGTGTCGGAATCGGAACTCCCGGTATATATCCACCAAAAGCCTTGAAGGACTCAACTTCAACTGTAGGAAGCTGATTCTTATTTATCCATGCTGCTATGGAACGACCGGCTGTAAAAAGTATCAGCGTCGCTACCATCGGCTGTATCTTGAAATAAGCTACCAGGATACCATTAAATGCACCACAGAGCATTGCCACAAGACAAGCTACGAGAAATGCAACGATTATCGGAGAATGAAGTGATTCAACCTTCAGATCATCTCCACGAACAACCTTAAGTATTACACTACCGGCTATCGCTATAGTTGCTCCAACAGAAATATCCTGTCCACCTGAAGCTGCAGTAACAAGAGTCATTCCTATTGCAAGTATTGCAAGCTCTGAACCGTAATCAAGTATAGTGATCAGGTTTCCTGAAAGCACCTGATGTCCTGCACTATTAGGAGACATCGTTATTTTAAAGAATGAAGGATCAACTATGAGATTGAAAAGAGCAAGTGCAAGAAGTGCTGCTAACGGTATGATCAACTGTTTATTAAATCTTATCTTCTTTTTAGCCATTACTCTTTCCTCCTTCCTCTCCACCTGCAATTGTCTTCATTATTCCACTCTGCGTCAGCTCATCACCTGTAAGCTCTCCAACAACCTTCCTGTCTCTCATGACAACAAGTCTGGAGCATGTTCTAAGCATCTCATCTGTTTCTGATGAGATAAATGTTATACTCATTCCTTCTGATGCAAGCTTTAACACGAGCTTCTGAATATCAACCTTTGTTCCGACATCAATACCACGTGTCGGTTCATCAAGTATCAGATATTCAGGATGCATAAGCAGCCACCTTGCAACAATAACCTTCTGCTGATTACCACCGGAAAGTGATTTGATCGGTGTATCTGCTGATGCAGTCTTTATATCCAGCATCTTTATATATTCATCAGCCAGCTTATATGTTTCAGCCTTTGAATAAGGTCTGAAGAATCCTCTAAGAACCTGTGATGCAAGAATGATATTTTCCCTTACAGAAAGATCACCTACTATACCATCAACCTTTCTGTCCTCCGGAAGATATGCTATTCCATTCTTCATAGCATCAAGCGGTTTAGATATCTTAACCGGCTTGCCATTTTTCTTAACCTTACCTTTTATTACTCTGTCAGCTCCGAATATAGCTCTAACACATTCGCTTCGTCCGGAACCCAGAAGTCCGGTGAATCCATTTACTTCACCCTTATTGATATAGAAATCAAACGGCTTGATTCCGGCATCACTCTGAAGGCCTTCTACCTCTATTACCGGAACTCCGTCATTTTTCTTTTCCTCACCATCTGAATCAGTCTTGATATCTGAAAGATCATCCAACTCCTTACCAAGCATCTTGGAAACAAGCTTGACACGCGGAAGCTCACTGATATCATATTCGCCAACAAGCTTTCCATCTCTCAGAACAGTTATCTTGTCACATACCTCATAAACCTGATCAAGGAAATGTGTAACAAAGATAATTCCTACGCCCTTTGATTTAAGATCTCTCATAAGTCCGAAAAGCTTCTGAACCTCACTCTCATCGAGTGATGAAGTTGGCTCATCAAGTATCAGAACCTTACACTCCATATCAACTGCTCTTGCAATAGCAACCATCTGCTGTACAGCAAGAGAACATGTTGCCAGCTGCTGATTAGCTTTTGCAGGAATATCTAAAGTCTTAAGGATCTTATCAGCATCCTTAAACATCTTTTTCCATTTTGTTATCTGACCTTTTGTTCTTCCGATAAACATATTCTCTGCAACCGTCAGATTCGGACACAGTGTTATCTCCTGATAAACTGTACTGATTCCAAGATTCTGAGCATCCTGCGGTGAATGAATATGCACCTCTGAATCATTTCCCTTAAGGAATATCTGGCCTTCTTCCTTCTCATAAACACCGGTAATAACCTTGATGAGAGTTGATTTACCTGCTCCGTTTTCACCCATGAGTGCATGAATCTCGCCCTCACGAAGGGTAAAATCAACATTCTGAAGTGCCTTAACTCCGGGGAATGTCTTATGAATTCCATGTAATTCTAAAACTGCCTTGTCCTTCACAGCTCCACCTCTTTTTTATAAAAATAGGGTGCAACATTTATCATGCCGCACCCTTTAATAACCTACTAATTAGATTCCGTAGTTATCTACATCTTCCTGTGTAATAGTTGCTGCATCAAAGCCCTTCTCTTCCATAATGATTGTCTTCTCTGAAAGTGTCTCGCCGTTCTCAAGCTTCTTGATAACTTCGTCGATGTAGCTAGCCTGGAATGGATTACACTGTCCATCATAATTCCAGTTCTTTGCAAGGAGCTCTTCAAGTGCCCACTTGTTGCAGTCAAATCCCATAACTACTACGTCTTTACCAACGCCGTGTGAGATGTTAGCCTTATCAAGTGCCTCAACAGCGCCCTTAGCCATATCGTCGTTCTCAGCATAGATAACGTTGAACTTCTCGCCTGAGTCGATAACTGACTGAACGATCTGCTGTGCTTTCTCTGCATTCCACTCTGCTGTCTGCTGTGTAACTATGTTCCAGCCATTGTCCTTTGCAAGTGTATCAAGTGCTCCTGATCTACCCTGCTGAGCTGCTGATCCCATAACACCCTGAAGATGGATGATGTTGTACTCGCTGAGGTTCTGATCCTTAAGCCAGTTAGCTGCTGTCTCACCTTCCTTATCCATATCGGAAACGATTGATGCTGCATAAAGGCTCTCGTCCGCATCTATTGTACGGTCAAAGAGAATAACCTGAATTCCAGCGTCCTGAGCATCCTTAAGTACACTGTCCCATCCTGATGTATCAGCTGCTGAAAGAAGCAGATAATCAACACCGTCCTGGATGAACTTCTGAGCTGAAGCGATCTGCTCATCATTCTTTAAGCTGTATGCGAATGATGCTTCGTATCCGTTCTCCTCACAGAACATAGCCTTGAGGTCCTTGTCGTTAGCTGTACGATATCCGGACTCATTAGGATCGTTGTTGATGATACCAACCTTGATCTTATCTCCACTAGCCGGTTTAGAATCAGCTGCAGAATCATCAGATGCTGCTGCAGTTGTGGAATCGCCTGAATCAGACTTCTCTTCCTTATCCCCACAAGCTACAAGGCTGAGTGCCATAGTTGATGCTACAACAGTTGCTAAAAACTTTTTACCGAATTTTTTCATTGAAAAACCCTCCATTTCATCTTTCGATAATTTTGTCCGAAGACACTGCTTCGAACAGCACCGTTTACTTGATGGTATAAATGTATCAAAAACTGGAGGGTATTTATACGGAATATCTTTTGAAAGTTTTTCAAAATATTATCCTGTTATTTATAAAATTGTGATTTTTTATTTTTTGTTTGATTTTTTATTTTCAGCTATTTTATTATTTGAATATCAATACTCCCTTTTATCTAAAATCGACTGTGTAAGCACTGTAATATCGTAGTTTTCTTCACCCACTGTAACACTCTTTACTGTATCATCCAGCGCAAAAACACTTTCCTTTATATATGTGTACTTATTATATTCACCACCGTTTTTTACAGCCTTAACAAGCTTTTCTATCTCAGCTCCCTGTAGAGGATTACACTCAACATCCAGAGCTATCTTACCTTCAAGGACCTTGGTCAGTCCGGAATGAGCTGCATCAAAGGAGATAATAAGTATCTCACCATTTTGGATATCAGTACCTACCTTTCTTCCCGACTCTTCAATTGCTTCTATTGCTCCTACTGCCTCGTTATCATTTTCGCAGTATACAACATTTATATTGTCATAATCACTAAGGAGCTTGGTCATTACCTCTTTACCTTTTGCCTGTGTGTAATCAGCAGGCACCTGAGCAATCAGGTTCCATCCGTTTTTCATGCTGGCATCCTTAAGACTGCTCGATCTTCCTATCTGCGCAGTTGCACCAAGAGTTCCCTGTATATCTACTATATTCAGTTCCTCCGGCTTAATCCCCTTTGATTCAGTAAATGACTTAAGCCATTCGCATGCTATCTGTCCCTCTTTACTGAAGTCTGATCCAACCCACGCAGTGACAAGCGATGTATCTGTAACCTTAACCTGTCTGTCTACAACTATTACAGGAATGTTCGCATCCTTAGCCTCCTGAAGCACCGTATCCCAGCCGGTCTCCATTACCGGTGCAAGGACTATACAATCAACCTCCTGCTGTGTGAAGTTCCTTATAGCGAGAAACTGCTTATCCTGTTTCTGCTGGGCATCATCAAACATCAGTTCAAATCCATTATGCCTCGAAAGACTGTTTTTTATTGATTCTGTATTAGCGACTCTCCAGTCAGATTCAGCTCCGAGCTGAGAAAAACCAACCGTGATCATTTCCTTTGATTGAATATCTTCCTCTTCTTTAGACTTCCCACCACAGGCAGTCATACCAAGAACGATTCCAACTGATAGTACAAGAGCTGCCGCTCTTTTTGTAATCGATTTCTTTTTCATAAATAGACCTTTTTCATAAATAAGCTTTTACCATAAATAAGCCATTTCCATATCAAACCTTCGGAATTGTAACAGTAATAGTAGTTCCTTCACCTGATACACTTTCTACAGACATACCATAGCCTGAACCGTAAAGCATCTCAATACGTTTTTCTACATTTGCCATTCCAAAGCCACTATTATCCTCTGAGGTTATTTCACCTGATATCAGGGCTCTGAGACGATCCAGTTCTTCTTTGTTCATTCCTATACCATCATCATGAACTGTAAAGACGATATCCTTACCATTGTAATGAGGGTGTCCACAAACTGTTATCTTACCTCCGCCTCGCTTATTCTTAATACCATGGTATATAGCATTCTCTACAATAGGCTGAAGCGTAAGCTTTTGTATATGAAAATCGAGAAGCTCTTCATCGATATCTATCTCATAATCAAGAATATCCTGATATCTGAAGCGCTGTATCTCCAGATAGTTCTTCACATGCTCACGTTCATTTCTGATAGTTATCTCGCTCTCTCCTTTACTGAGAGAAATACGGAAGAAGCTTGAAAGCTCCTGAATGATCTGAATCGCCTTCTGATTTTCTCCCGCCTCTGTCATCCAGATGATTGCATCCAGCGTATTATAAAGGAAATGTGGATTGATCTGTTCCTGCAACAGTCTCAGCTCTGCATCCTTTGCATTTTCCTGCTCGCGGTGTATATCATCAACCAGCGTTTCTATCTCTTTAACCATACTGTTAAAGCTCTCCGCCAGCGTCTTCATTTCATCATCCCTGTCAGGATGATAGGAAACCGAGAAATCTCCTCCGGCAAACTTTTCCGTCATACTTACCAGCTCTGTGATAGGCTCTGTTATTCCTCTTGAAAGTCTTCGGGATAAAACAAAGATAACTACGATGATAGCAATAAGCACAAAAATTATTACTCTTATTGAATTCAGGAGACTGTTCGCTACCTGTCTACGAAGCATCTCCATGTTCTTTGCTTCGTCATATATATACTTCTGAATATCATCCTGAATAAGAGACGTCAGAGTACGGATGTTCATGTCGAGCATCTCCATGTTCTCATCATAGTGTCCGCCCTCTTCGACATTTGTCAGGATATCATCCACTCTTTCTTCAAGGATTCCAAGAAGCTTGATAAGTGCATTCAGATCTGAACGGACATTTTCTTCAGTAGTAACACCACGAAGCTTTTCAAAGTGTATCCTGGCATCATTTATCTGTGCCTTCGGATCATCGTCCTCCAGCTTCTCTTCAGCATCGGTCCAGTTTGCCGAACCAGTGATGATCCTGTACATGGTCTCATCCATGTTGTTCTTGAAGCTCATATTGAATTCATTTGCACTTGTTATGTTTCGGACCAGCTGATCATATTCCTGATAATATGTATAAAGCCTGATTATCGCTATACTGAAAAGAATAATCAGCGGGATAACGCATATCCAGATATACCTTATCAGCTTGGTCTGGATCTTGCTGCTCCTTTTCTTTCCGTTTTTCAAACTTAGCCCCCTGAACTAACTGTTTGTCTTCATTCTTCGATACTCCTTCGGAGACATACCTGTTGTCTTCTTAAAGATGTAACTGAAGTAATGAGGATCTCTATAACCAACCTCAAAACCGATTTCCGACGTCTTCATGGATGTACATGTAAGAAGATCCTTTGCACTGTCCATACGAACTGTCGTCAGATAATCAATAAAGGTTTCACCTGTCTCTTTTCTGAAAATAGCACTGAAATGATTGGAGCTTACATTTACACTGGCCGCTACAGACTGCAGTGACATCTCCTCATTCTGATAATTTTCCTGTATATAGGCCTTGGCCCTTTCTATTATCTCTGTGTACTTTTTGTCCGAAACCTTGTTTCTGTATTCTATAAGTCTTTCAAGAACTGATACAACATATTCCTTCGCTAGCTCTGATGATTCAACATATCTGAGTGGATCCTTCAGATCTCCGATTATATCTGAGGTTTTCTCCTTGCTCACTCCCATGCTATCAAGAAATGCAAGACCGCTTATAAGTGTTTCAACAAGCACATACTGGCGGAGCATCATGGACTCCATAGCAGCTTCTCCCATACTGCTGAAATACTCATCCACCAGATCATCTATCTCTGATGAGCTGCCATTTCTAAGAAAATGAAATATAGTTTTCTGAGAGACCATTTTTATATCTATACTACTGATATTCAGTTTATTGATATCAAAATTCGTGATATTGATATCATCAGAGGAGTCGTTCTTTTCAAGCTCGATGTTTTCGCGTATTTTTTCTCTCTGCTTAAGAAGAGTTCCATCTTCATCAATAAATATCGTGCTTTCATCAAGCATATATCTCTCAGCAAACTTCCTGCTGGCATCTCGATATGAGATATTTACATCTCGTATTCTCTCAACCGGTTTGCCTGTTGAGATAAAGTAAATCGATGAACGATACTCCTTCATTATTTCCTTTATTTCTTCTATCCCCTGACTGATATGTTCATTCATGTCTTCCAAAGAGTCAGACTTTTCAAGGAAACAAAGGACATCGCCAACCTGTTCGTAAAGAAATACATTTTCCGAAGCAGCAAAGGCTTCCTTTATTCTTTTATATATCTCTTCATTTAAACCGGAATATTCAGACGTATCAACACTATTTGCATTCTTTGGAAATATCTGAAGCAGAACTATAGCGTAATAAGCTGCAGTTATATCTATTCCGAGCGAACGTCCCTGTACCAGGGACTCCTGCATAGATATCTTTCCATCAATCGTGTCATGTATAAACTTCTGACGTGCAAGGACACGTATCTCATCCATATCCTTCTGATACTGCTCTCTTGCACTTTTTTCCTGAAGCTCAGTCTTGATCTTATCTGCTATTTTGCTGAGTTCCTGCATCAGATTATCTCCTGATACAGGTTTCAGGATATACTCCTCAACTCCTATACTTATAGCCTGCTTGGCATAATTAAAATCATCGTAGCCGCTAAGTACCACGATCTTCATTTCAGGCAATTCTTTTTTTACAAGTCTGGAAAGCTCCAGACCATCCATAAAAGGCATACGAATATCCGTGATCAGGATGTCAGGTTTTGTTTTAAGGATTTTAGGAAATGCCATCTCGCCATCTCCTGCTTCTCCTACAAGCTCAAAACCGTCCTTTTCCCAATCCACGGACTTCTTTATGCCTTCTCTTATCGCATATTCATCTTCTACAAGAAAAACTTTAATCATCAAAACTTCCTTTGTTAATTCTGTCCATAATAAGCATTTTCGCCATGTTTGCGGAAGAAATGTTTATCCCTTATGCAGTCAGGAGCAGTCTTCACATCAGGATTGATAAGCTCTGTTTTAAGAGCCATCTTTGCTACCTCTTCAAGAACCACTGCATTATGCACTGCTTCTGCGGCATCCTTTCCCCATGTAAAAGGTCCATGGTTTGTGCAAAGAACTCCGGGTGTATACATAGGATTAAGCCCTCTTTCATCAAAGGTCTCTATTATAACAAGTCCGGTATTCTTCTCATATGCCTCATCTATCTCCTGAGGAGTAAGACTTCTGGCACATGGTATCTCACCATAGAAATAATCGGCATGAGTAGTTCCGTAAAGAGGAATACTTCTTCCTGCCTGCGCCCATGATGTTGCTTCCGGTGAATGAGTATGAACTACTCCACCTATATCCTCATATCTTTTATAAAGCTCGAGATGTGTAGGTGTATCAGATGAAGGCTTATATCTTCCCTCAACCTTATTTCCATCCAGATCCATAACAACCATATCTTCCGGAGTCATTATATCATATTCTACGCCACTTGGCTTTATTACAAATAAACCTTTTTCTCTATCGATACCACTTACATTTCCCCAGGTATATGTAACAAGACCTCTCTTAGGAAGCTCCATATTGGCTTCAAAAACCTTTTGCTTTAATTCTTCTAACATTTTATCTCTCCTTTAATACATCAATAGCTGATTTTTCAAGTGACTTAGAGTCCAAGAATACCTTCATATAATCATCAAAGCCTTTAATCTCATTATCTGTAGCGGTTATAGTGATACCTTCTTCATTAGCAAATATTACATTATCCAAAAAATCTGAAAGGGTAACTGCACTTTTGCTTACGCTACCTCCTGTCTTCATAAGATAAAGTGCAAGAACTGCCATTCCCCAGGCACCGCCTTCTCCGGCAGTTTCCATTACAGTGATCGGTCCTCCGGTAGCAGCTGACATGATTCTCTGTGAAACCTCTCTTGTCTTAAAGAAACCACCGTGAGCATACATCCTGTCAACCTTTACTCCCTCTTCCTGGAAAAGAATATCCAGTCCGGCCTTCAAGGTACTAACTGCAGAATAAAGATGCAGTCTCATAAAGTTAGCAAGAGAAAAATCAGAATTTACAGCTCTTGCAAATACAGGTCGTCCCTCATCAAAACCGGTTACCGGCTCACCGGAAAAATAATTAAATCCAACAAGTCCTCCACAATCAGGAGCTCCATTTAAAGCAGCCTTGAAGAGTGTTGTATAAAGTGTATTATCATCTATCTCTACACCTATAGTTTTGCAAAACTCTCTAAATATACCAACCCAAGCATTTATATCAGATGTACAGTTGTTACAATGAACCATCGCAACATCATCTCCAACAGGAGTTGTCACTACATCGATTTCTCTATGAAGCTTCTTAAGCGGTTCTTCCATAACAACCATCGCAAAAATAGAAGTGCCGGCTGAAACATTTCCGGTTCTGACAGCTACACTGTTAGTAGCTACCATTCCTGTACCAGCATCACCTTCAGGCGGACACATCGGTATACCGGCCTCAAGATTACCACTGATATCCAAAAGCTTTGCACCTTCCTCTGAAAGTGCTCCTGCAGCTTCACCGGCTATCTTTACTTCAGGGAGTATATCTCTAATCTTAAATGAAACACCATTTTCCGAAAGTATTTCATCATATTTATCCAGATATTTATCATTATAATTTTTGGATGAACTGTCTATCGGAAACATACCGGATGCTTCACCGACACCAAGGACCTTCTCTCCACTTAGCTTCCAATGAATAAATCCGGCAAGCGTAGTAAAGAAGCTTATATCCTTTACATGTTCTTCTTTATTAAGTATAGCCTGATGAAGATGTGCAATACTCCATCTCTGAGGTATATTGAATCCGAAGGCTTCTGTCAGTTCATTTGCAGCCTGCTCTGTAATCGTGTTTCTCCAGGTTCTGAAAGGAACAAGAAGATTATCTGAACTGTCAAATGCCATATAACCATGCATCATTCCACTAAAACCAAGTGCACCGGCCGTTTTGATAACAGTATCGTACCTGTTCTTCACATCCTTAAGCAGATCAGCATAAGCAGACTGAAGTCCATCCCATATCATATCCAAACTATAAGTCCATACACCATTTTCATACTGATTTTCCCAGCCATGTCCGCCCTGTGCCAGCACCTTTCCCTTTTCATCAACCAGAACGGCCTTTATTCTGGTAGAACCAAACTCAATTCCAATAGCTGTCTTACCATTATCAATAACACTTCTCACATCACTACTCATCCCAAAAACCTCCCTACTATTAAATGACAACTTCCAGCTTGTCAGACTTTTATAGACTATATTCTATCATTCAAAGAATTTATGATAAATAAAATATCTTCTTAAGTTTTTGGGATTTTTTATTAAAGAAACAAAAAAGACAAATGAGATTAACTCTCATTCGCCTTTTTTGATTAGTTTTTACTGCATAAGAACGAACGGTTCAAAATCCTTACCATACTTCTTTTTTAAGATTGTTTATGATTGTTTCAGCTACATCCGAAGTAATAACACCTGCTTCAACCATTTGCTTTATTCTTTCAATATCTTCTGCTTTTCCTTCCACCTTTCCCTCTGCAAATTTTTCATTTCCAATTGCCTGTAATGTTTCTTCTTCATTATATTCGGTAATACACATATCAGTTACCTCCGCTTTATTAATAAGCAAATACGATTTTAAAGAAAATTCATTAGGCATTTCATCCAAAGTATGCTCAACAGCCTCACTAATTTCCATATAAGAACTATTTAACCGTATTTGATCAACAAACCATGAATATTCCTTTAGTATCTTACACTTATTGAAAAGTGATTCGTTTTTACCATAATTGATATTGATCATTTTTACATTAACTGCTATATCA
>CACYJP010000049.1 GCA_902774725.1 uncultured Lachnospiraceae bacterium | reverse complement strand
TTATTATACATAAACTCTAGAGTAAAATCATTACCCCCCATATCCGATATTATCTTATCTTTCCTCCATGAAATACACATTCATATACTTTAACATCATTCAGGTATATTTCTTCAAATCCCTGGAACCAAGTAAAATCTCCTGTCACTTTACACCTGTATGTATATTCACCGGACTGATAGATTTCGGGACCTCTGTAAGGCATCCTCTTATCTGCCGCACGCAGAGCTTCCTTTAAGAAATCTCCGCTGAATCTGTCATCCAAAACTCTGCCGATATAGTTCATAGCCCAAACAGTGACATCCTTCTTCCAGACAGCCTCTTCTCCGGCAAACTCTTCGCCACCCACATATGTATCATGATACATATAGTCCCCATCTTCGTATCTGAAGTCATGGGATGCAGGTCTTGTAGCATCCACTTCATTCATAAATCCCGCATAGGTATTTACATTTGCCTTCAGCCTAAACTCTATCAATTCATCGATATCAGTCTGCTCTTCCGTAGAAATATTAACCGCACAATCCTGATCTTTCACCAGATAATCTACACTGACATTCATCAAATTACTTATCTGGATAAGATTGTAAATGTCCGGATAAACCAGCGATGATTCCCACTTCGCCACAGCCTGTCTGGAAACGCCAAGTTTCTCGGCTAACTCCTCCTGGGTTAAACCCTTATTCTTTCTTAGTATTTGTAATTTTTCGGAAAATACCATTTTTCATCACCTCCGAAATTATCATACAAGATTATTCCGGTTCATAACATTAACCTGTAGTAGCATTTCTGCTACTTATGTTATACACCTGCTCTCCGTTAATCAATCACTTTGAATTAATAACCTAACAAAGTGCCGGCATAAACTTGGCAAACAGATAGAGCCCTTCATCTCCTGCATGCACTTCATGATGAACTTTAGCAGGCATAACGGATATTACTCCCGGCTCATATTGAATCTTTGCTCCGTCATTCAGAGCGTATCCGCTTCCCGCAATAACCTCATGAGTTTCGAGCTGAGGATCGTGTATATGATCCAATATGCTCTTCCCCGGAGCTATTCTTACAAGATGATAACTATATGCACCACCGGTTTCCGCGGATGTTAAAATATGCTTTAACTCTACTCCCTCAAATGTAGGATGCTTAGACCATGGGATATTGCCAAAATCCACGGTCCTCCCTGGAACTAAAAATCTTCCCTGATTAAATGCTTCAAATAATCTGTTTTCCATAATGATCACCTCTCTTTTTTTGATGAAATGATCATAATATAATTATCATGTTATGACTTGGATAAAATTGCGGAGTTTATATACTGTTCCGGTGATATACCCACCTGCTTCTTGAACACCCTGTCCAAATGACTCTGATCACAGAAGCCGACCATATGCGCCACATCTATAACTTTATATCCTTCTCGTAAAAGTTCCTGAGCTTTCCGAACCCGACATTGCATCTGGAACTTATGTGGAGTTAGCCCATTTTCCGAAGCAAATTTTCTAATCATATGATAAGAAGAAATGTTTACCTTCTTAGACATTTCCTCAATACTTATCTCCAGCTCCGGATTACCTATTATCTCGTTCTTAATAATATCAAGCTCACCGCTTATATCTCCATCCACCGGCAGGCATGTTGTAATCATTGAATAATACTCAGTTACAGGATTTATGGAATGGACAATGTCAGGTGCCACAGTAAAGTATTCCCCTTCATGACATTCAAAATCCTCCGATCCGATACCAATTGATACTACACCTTCTGTAATTATCCCGAAGACATAATGATCTATATGAGTATGACGCGGATAAGATATTTTCACATGCTCCATACTCACTATTTCAATACCTGTTGACTTGTCTTCTATAAATTCGAGTTTATCCATAGCTCTTAAATATCCGATATTCCCTAATCTTTCTTCAATGAAACACACAATCCAAATGCTTCTTATGCCAAAGCAACTGTCGCATCCTTCCATAATACAATATCTTCCGACATATAAAACTAATCCATAACTTTTTTACATACAAATATATTTCCAACTCATTGTGATTTCTCCCTATCATAGTTATTTTATAAATCGGAAAAATGTTTATTTATTTCTTTACTATACCATAATTCTTTTTCCTTTACAGTTATATATTCATTTTATAGTCAAAGGTTTAGGGATTCGTCCCCAAGTATCTTACAAAAAAGAAAAGTCCCATAAACACTGGGTTTACAGGACTTTATATCTTATCTATAATTCAATCACTATATGGTTTGTAATTAGCAAACTCCCTGAGCGATCATAGCTTCAACTACCTTCTTGAATCCGGCGATGTTAGCACCTGCAACATAGTTGCCTTCCATACCGTATTCCTTAGCAGCATCATCGATATTGTGATAGATACCAACCATGATATTCTTAAGCTTAGCATCAACCTCTTCGAAGCTCCATGAAAGTCTCTCTGAGTTCTGGCTCATCTCAAGTGCTGATGTAGCAACACCACCTGCGTTAGCAGCCTTACCACCAACGAAAGGTACGTTGTTTGCCTGGAAGTACTCTGTAGCTTCGATTGTTGTAGGCATGTTAGCACCCTCTGCTACATACTGAACTCCGTTAGCAACAAGCATCTTAGCATCCTCGATATCAAGCTCGTTCTGTGTAGCACATGGAAGAGCGATATCTACCTTGTACTGCCATACACCGTGCTCACCGTTCTTCTTCTCGAAGTACTTAGCTGATGGACGAGCAGCAGCATACTCTGTAAGACGTGCTCTCTTAACTTCCTTAACTTCCTTAAGAAGTGCAACGTCGATACCTTCCTCATCATAGATCCAACCTGTTGAATCTGAAACTGTAACAACCTTTGCACCAAGCTGCTGAGCCTTCTCTGTAGCGTAGATAGCAACGTTACCTGAACCTGAGATTGCTACTGTCTTACCTTCAAGCTTATCGCCATGGCACTTAACCATCTCCTCTGTGAGGTAAAGAAGACCATAACCTGTAGCCTCTGTACGAGCAAGTGATCCACCATATGTAAGACCCTTACCTGTGAGAACTCCTTCATAGAGTCCCTTAATTCTCTTATACTGACCAAACATGAAACCGATCTCACGAGCACCTGTTCCGATATCACCGGCAGGAACGTCCTCATCAGCTCCGATATATTTTGAAAGCTCTGTCATAAAGCTCTGGCAGAACTTCATGATCTCGTTGTCTGACTTACCCTTAGGATCAAAGTCAGAACCACCCTTACCACCACCGATAGGAAGTGTTGTAAGTGAGTTCTTGAATATCTGCTCGAAACCGAGGAACTTAATGATACCAAGGTTTACTGATGGGTGAAGTCTGAGACCACCCTTGTAAGGTCCGATAGCATTGTTGAACTGTACACGGAAACCTCTGTTAACCTGAACGTTACCGTTATCATCTACCCATGGAACTCTGAACATGATCTGACGATCTGGCTCTGTGATTCTCTCAAGGATAGCAAGCTTACGATACTTCTCCTCATCCTGCTCGATAACCGGGCGAAGTGTGCTAAGCACCTCTGTTACTGCCTGAAGGAACTCAGGCTGATCTGCGTCTCTCTTCTGTACTTTCTCAAGTACCTCATCAACATATGACATAGCTTTTGTCTCCTTTTTTTTATTTCTTTTTTCGTAAAATGTATAAGCCATACACTTTAACCAACTAAAGCCAAATTATAAACTATTTTTTTATCGTTGTAAATAATAAAATTAAGTTTTTTTTATTTTTTATTTAAAAACTTTAGTTTTTCTTTCAAAATATTCCTTTTATTAACATAATATTGTTATTATTTATCAAAGAGGGCTATTCAAAATCCGAATAGCCCTCTGAAAATCATATATTTAATTACAATTAACAGCCGCTTTACTCAACCTTCTCAAGTCGTACATTTCTTATATGTATAGTAGCTGTCGAATTCTGTGCTCCCATATTGAACTCAACACGTCCCTTATCATCGGACTCATCTTCCATGTCAAACTCAAACTCAAAGGTCTGCCAATCAGTTGTAAGATCAACCGGTGTATCAGGGAAATATCTGATCCAGTTTGCTGTCGGAGCTGTAACCGCCGGTTTCATCTGTCTTTCTTCATCAGCATATGCTTCAAAGGATATCTTATACTTAGCTCCCTGCTCCATTGGCATCTCAGGCTGGACAAGCTGGATTGAATACTCTTCTCCACCTTCATCCTCTGTTGTAATAGTTATCTCACCATTCTGAATAACCGCTTCACCCTTACCACCGTTCTGAGCCATAAACTTCCAGTCTACATCATCTGTCAGATCCTCTGCCTCAGCAAAATCGCCATTATGAACGAAGTTTCCTGTCTCGTCAGCCTCTCTCATCTCAAGAACCTTTTCAGGCTTCTCAACATTTTCATCATAACTGTCCTTCTGGAAATATCTGACATAATCAACTCTCATCTGAGCCTTTTCGTCAAATGTAGTTGTTTCGTCAGGATCTCCCGGCCAGTCGCCACCGACTGCAACATTAAGTATTACATGGAACGGCTGATCAAACGGTGCCGGATAAGTCTTCTCTTTTCCACCCGGCCACTTTGAAAACCAGTCATTTGTCTCAAAGAACTGTTCTCCATCAACATACCACTTGATAAGACCCGGCTCCCATTCTATTGCAAATACATGATAATCGTTAGCAAAATCACCATCTTTAAGAGTATATGTACCCTGATTCTGATTATGCGGCTCACCGTAATGAAGTGTGCCATAGGTAGTTCCGATGTTATCTCCGAGAACCTCAGCGATATCTATCTCACCGCACTTAGGCCACTGACCATAATAATCCTCATCCTGAGGCATCATCCAGAACGCAGGAAGGAAGCCCTTTCCCTGAGGAAACTTAATTCTTGCTTCTATCCAGCCATACTTAATATCATGCTTATTCTGTGTGTTTACACGTCCGGAATAGTATTTTACATCTCCGTTTTCATCCTCTGTTTTTACAGGCTGGATAATAAGCTCTCCGTCCTTTACATACGCATAGTCTGCACTTGGAACATACGCCTGAAGCTCATGGTTTACCCATCCAACCTTATGCTTCTCTCTATTCCAGTCATCTTCGGAAAGCTCGGTTCCATTAAACTCATCATGCCACACAAGCTTAAAGCCTTCAGGTGTTTCAATCTCATCCTCTGATACATCAGTTGCACTTGTGTCAGTTGCCTCTTCGACCTCTGCATCATTATCAGTAGACTGTGAAACAATCTCAGTTTTTTCTTCCTTAGAAGTTTCCTTCTTATCTCCGCAGCCAGTCACTGCCGACAAAAGCATCATAGAAGATAAGATAATAGCAAAGCTTTTACTCACTCTCTTTCTCATGTTACCCCTCCATAATGATAAATCATAAAATATATCCATTATCATTATAAGGTCTGCCCACGGAAAAATATATCGTTTTCATTACCTATTATATAATAATGTTTACTTATCTTTTTTATCTACTCTTTTTCATCAAACACAATCCTGATTCTGGTTCCGATTTCCTTACGTGAAACTATCTCAAAATGACCATCATGCTTATCAACTATCCACTTTGCAATCGAGAGTCCCAGTCCGGTTCCCTGAACCTTTCTGGTGTCATCGGCTCTGTAGAACCTCTCGAACATATGCTTGACGTCAACCTCTGCCATTCCAATTCCGCTGTCCTGAACCTGAATATACGGACACCTTACCTTTCCTATATATGTTCCATCTCCGGACAAAGCACCTTCCTCATTCTTTTCCATAGTTCCAACAGAAAAAACTATCTCGTCACCTTCCTTGGTATACTTTGCAGCATTGTCCACTAGAATTCTCATCGCCTGCTTTATCATAGATGCATCAGCCGTTATATGTATATCTACATTTGGTTCATTATATTTATAGATATGCTTCTCATCTATCATAAGTGACTCTTCATATATCTCTCTCATCACTTCATTAAGTGATACATCCTCTTTTTTCATCTCTGTACGACCAGCATCTCCGCGCGCGAGGAATAGAAGCTGCTCCACCAGATGATTCATATGATCAGATTCATTTTTGATAGCTGCTATGGATTCGTCCAGGATTTCCTCATCCTCTTTACCCCATCTATCAAGCATATTTGCATATCCCTGAATAACAGCAATCGGAGTACGGAGCTCGTGCGAGGCATCATTTACAAATCTGGCCTGCTGCAGATAGGTTTCATGCATCCTCTCGAGCATGTTATTCATAGCAGCCTCTACGCCCTCCAGTTCCTTATCATCCAGCTTCATCTTCTTCGTCTGATCCGGAGATATATGTTCGATAGCATTTTCTATTGTATGATACTTACTGGCATCAAACGAGAGCTTGCTTATCTCCTCAGCCTTGAGAGCCATCTCATTAATCGGCCTAAGCGTCTTTTTTATCTTCTTGTACTCTCCGTAGTATGCAAGAGCGATATTCAGGAAATGGAAAAACACTGAAACAGAGACAATAGATATTATAAGAATAAATGCTTTAAATGCATTTGCTTCAAATTGGGAACCATCTGAGTCAACAATAACGTACTTAAGATTTTGAAATCCATCGCCACGTGTTGTCAGATATCTGTTATATGAAAAATTAATCTTCCCAAAGTGATTCCATTCCTCTGTAAATGCCCATATAAAACTGAGCGCAACAAAAAGAAATATATCTGTCGCTAAAAATAGCCCCAGCTTCTTCCTGATTATCTGACCATGAAGCTTCGAGGCTATTGAGGACATCTCTTTTGATTCAACTGTCTTCTTTTTACTCATATACTTATCCTTTGAATCTTACTCAGACTTTATAACATAACCCACACCTCTTACAGTCTGGATCATTTTAACATTATAAACCTCATCTATTTTTGATCTGATATATCTTACATAAACATCAATAACGTTGGTTTCTCCGAGATAATCATAACCACAGACCTTTTCCAGAAGAGTATCTCTTGACAGAACTATATCCATGTTTTCAAGAAGAGTCCTGAGCATAACAAACTCTCTATTTGTAAGCTCTATCTCATGACCGTCAAACTTAACACTATGTCTGTTTACATCCATTTCAAGCTTCTGCCAGACTAAAACGCCATCTCTATTTTCAGATGTACTACTTTCAGTCACTCCACTACCAGCAGCACTTATTGCTGCAGCATGCAGTTTGAGCGCAACTCTTATACGAGCCAGCAGTTCTTCTATGGCAAAAGGCTTTGTTATATAATCAACGGCGCCTGCATCAAGTCCGGACACCTTATCCATAACCGCATCACGTGCAGTAAGAAGAATTACAGGTGTATCCTTCTCTTTATGTAGACGACGCAGCACTTCAAGTCCATTTAATTCCGGAAGCATTATATCCAGAAGTATCAGATCATAGTCTTTAGCTGTAGCCATCTCGAGAGCAGTCCTGCCGTCCATGGCCTTATCCACCTGATAGCCCTCATGCTTTAGCTCAAGCTCTGTAAATCTCGCAAGCTTTTCCTCATCTTCTACTATAAGAATATATGCTTCCATAATAAGTTTCCTTTTCTTTAATGTTTACCGGTCTCTCCGGGAAAGAATTACTCAACAACATCTTCCTTTGCCTTCTCAGCAAGATCAGATGCCTTGTCAAACATCTGGTTGATATTCTCTGACTTGTCTTTTCCTACTATAGAATATCTGCACTCACAGAAGAGTGATATGATTATTGCAAGCATTGCAAGTGGAAATGTAGCAAGTACAAGAATTATTGTAAGAAGAAGTGGAATCTTAAATATCTGCTCTTCTCTTCTTGTTATTCTGAGTGAATTATTAACTGTATATCTGAAGAACTTTTTAAGCCCTCTACCGAAGTCTGAAGCGAAGCTCTTCTCATCTGTACTCTCACTTCTTTCAACTGCTGAATTCACATCACTGTAATTACTTTGTGTAGCACCGGCTCCATATGTACTATATGCTACTGTCTCCGGCTTCTTTACCTTGCCCTGCTTCTCAAGTGCTATCATTGCATCGAGCATATCTCCGTTCGCTTCCTCAAGCGCCTGCTTTGCATCCTCGTATGAAACATTTGCCTTCTGTACAAGCTTCTCAACCTTTTCAAAGTTATCCATAATCTTACCTCTTTCTTTCTTAAATGATTTAACATAAATCCGTTTGGTTTATGTGTTTATTTCCTTTTGACAATTCATATATTAATCTTAAGAAATAAATATATCTTTTAAGAAAGATTAAAAACAGATTAAAAAATATAATTAATATAATAATTATTATTCAGATTATTCAGGTAATTCTCCAATGATATTTTCATTCAGCCATTCCATTTTAATAAGCTTTCTATCATCTATTTTATCAAGAGCAAGACTGACTCCTCGCTTATTATGAATCTTCTGTACCTGATATATCTCTCCATCTCTGGAATGTATCTCACCTGAGAATGGTCCCAGCTCACCTCTTATAACAGAATTCTTCATAAAGGAAAGCATCTTCTTGGTCTGATAAACATTGCTTGGGATTCTTATATCTACCACACCTGTAGAAAGACCAAACCAGTAATTTGTTGCATTCTTAGTATTTTGTGTACTCTTAGTCCATGCACCTGAAAGAACAGACTGAACTATCTGTACATAATATTTGCCCCAGCTATAGTATGCTGAGCCGATGTACTTATCTCTGTCAGGTCCGATTTTGAAAACGCCCTGACGGCTGGTTGTTTTACTTATTGCAGTTGACTCAATATCAGCATAGTATTTAATGCCTTCCTGTATCCACTCTTCTCTGTAGCTTGTATCATCCGAGTCTTTAGGAGTTGTGAGTACGACCTTGCAGTCAGGATCAACCATTGAAACACCGATAGCAAATGCATTTAGATTGGCTGCACTCAGTCTGTCTAAGTCTCTGAGAAGATATCCGATTTTTCTCTCTCCCT
The DNA here is from genome assembly GCA_902774725.1 of uncultured Lachnospiraceae bacterium. Lineage (GTDB taxonomy): Bacteria > Bacillota > Clostridia > Lachnospirales > Lachnospiraceae > Eubacterium_Q. The sequence goes on along the minus strand of CACYJP010000049.1, from coordinate 4,122 downwards.
TGATTTCAGAATCAAGCAGCTGTACATCTGCGGCATAAACTCCCATCAAAAATGCTGCCTCGTAAAACTTACCCTGATAGCATCTGATGGATGAATATGTATTACCTACAGAACAGTTAAGGAATCTGACCTCCGGATTACGTATAGATACCTGAAGGATATCCTTTAACATATATGGAGAAACCGAGAATACTATCTCATTTTTATCTTTAAGAGCCTTTTCTATAGCATTCTGAGTACCACCAAGCTCACTTGCATTATACGCATTTGTGACAACGTTATCGCCTGTCATCTCATCTACATAGAGTCTTCCTGCCTCGTGGCTGTCAATCCATCTGGATTCTTCAATTCCATGATCATACAGGAACGCAACTCTAAGAGGTGAAGCCGCAGTATACTTCTTTGCTCTTGTGAAGAGGCTCATAATACCCGCAGGCTTTTCTTCTTCTATAGGAGCATTATCCAGGAAGTTGATATCCTCCACACCACCGAGACTCATAAACTCTTTATGAACAAGCCTTATATTATTTATGATCTGATCATCCGAAGAGTCCTCAATCGTCTTAAATGGGAATATAGATATATAAAAAAGAAATGCATCACTTATATGATATTCATTAGTAGTATTCATTTCTTTTTTCAGATTCTTACTGAAACGGAAGAACGCAGACTTAAGATCTAAACACAGCCTCTCCGGCCATTCATTTTCCAGATCCTGTTCAAGCATATCAGCAAGCTTTTTATAAGCACCCGGCTCACTGAATACGATAAGGAAGTTTTTTGTAACCTTGTAAAAGTCCATATATTCATAATAAACCTTTACTTCCTTTGTACCGTTATTCCTCGGAATAATTCTTGTTACATCAGCAAGGATGAACTCTGTTCCACCATATCTCGAAACAGAAACTCTTTTATTTCCTTCCTGAACATAATAATTATTCATAAATTCATAAACCTTTATTGCATCTCTTATCCCTTCCTGTTGATAAGAGTCATAAAGGCTTGACCACTTAACGGCAAACTCTGTTCCGTCTTCAAAAAGAGGCATAAAATTATTAGCAAATGCATTGTTTCTTGCCGCCTCCTTATTTCCCTTTATTCTGTCGATTGGAAGCTCCATCAGTCCAAGTCTTGTCTGACCGACATTATCCTTCACCGCCTCCATAGTATCAAGAACAGGAAGATAAGGTGATATCCCCTTTTTATTAGCTTCTCTGACTGCTTCGTCTCCAAGCTTCTTAGCTGCCTTATAATCTTCTCTCATAGTCTTTTCTCCCTAAATCAATCCCTTAATACTCACTATCTATCTGCCCAGTTTAAATCTGGCTGCAAGCTGAGGGTCTTCATCTATATGAATATATACTCCGGAGAGTGCTACAGCTCCAACCCATGCGATAGTAACCCAAACACCACTGGATGGCATCAGATCTGATATACCTAAACTCACTCCATATTTATTACTTGCAGAGAGTGCTGCTATTATAACTAACAACAGTGAAATTCCATAAAACAGTACAGGTCTGTAGAACCTGCTTCCAATCTTTGAAAGATCCCTATGATCCCTGAAATTATTCGACTGAGAGAATAGACTTACAGGCATAAGGATAATAGCAATAATCATCATGATTATTTCAACATTTGCGAAAATAAACGCAAACAAGCCACCTGTTAATTCTGTGAGAAGGATCAGTACAGCCACAACTACCGCAGTATATCCAGCAGCCAGAACCAACGCTCCCTTACTCATCACATCTTTGTTATACGTAAATAATCCAAACGCTAGAATTCCACATCCCGCTGCGGTTCCTAAAAGTCCCAACATCATTATCCAGAAAAGCAGATTATAAAATCCACCAATATATTGCATAGTCGGACTTACGGAATTATATGACCTGACCAGTGAAACAAGATTTAATATAGCAAGTATACCCCAAAGGATTCCTGCAAATAGGCCAAACAGATTCAGACTTCCTGCAAATTGCGGAGCTCTGTTGCCATATCTGTCTCCTCCAAAACCCATTCTCGGACCTGCGCCACCTGATGCTCCACTAAATGCAGGATTTGGATTATATCCTGCCATGTATCCTTCAGGTGGAGTTTCACCCGGAAGAAGCTGTCTTCCGGTATTGATCTGGATTGTTACATCAATTACTAACGAATCAAGGTTAAGTCTTGAATCAAGGACAAGGCGCATTCCATTTGCAAGCCAGGTCGATTCAATCCTTGCTCCCTTTACAGACGATCCCGCATTACTACCCATATCTCTGTATGCCCACATACCATTATGCTTATAGAAGCAACCATGCTGTTCAGAAACCTTCGTATTCTCAACTCTGATATGTGCATCAGCTCCAGTTCCGATTATTATGTTGTTTGTACCTACGCTAGCAGCGATATCATCAAGTGAAAAAAACTTATCACCACTTACATCTACTACTTTAATCGTCGCTCTATCGTCCATTTTGTTTTCCCCTTTTTTAATAACCTTTCTATTTATACTTTATAATAAACTACCAGCCTCTCGAGCCGTAGTTATTATCACTACCTTGTCCACCATAATTCTGAGATCCACCGTAGCCCTGCTGGCCATTATAGCCATTTGGTCCATAGCCCTGCTGGCCATTATAGCCATTTGCTCCGTAGCCCTGCTGGCCATTATATCCATTTGGTCCGTAGCCCTGCTGGCCGCCGTAGCCATAGCTTCCACCGCTTCCGCCTACGGTAAACCTTGCAGCCAAATGTGGATTTTCATCAACATGCAGGTAGATACCGGACATGACAATTGCGCCTATTTGAACTAGTATCATCCAGAAATTGGAAAGTGACGAAAGACCTACTGAGCCACCTATTCCCAACCTGCCGGCTGCTGATTTAAGTGTGATCAATACAAAGAGGAGCACTAATCCATAATATATATACGGTCTGAAAAATCTGTTATATATCTTGCTGTTTTCATTATTCATCCTGAAGTTTTTAGCCTGTGATGCCATACTCATAGGTCCAAGTACTGCGGCAGCGAGAAGTAAAACCGACTCAAAGCTTGAAAAAATCATTCCTATATAACTACCTGCGATTATGAAAATAAGAAGAAATGTTACAGATATGTTGGTTATACTGCAAATAGCCATTAATAAGGAACCTCGCTGCATCGTATCCTTATTGTACATAAACAGTCCAACTGCAAGCATGATTATACCAACAATTAATACGAACTCTCCTATAAGAATAATCCACAAAAAGAATCCGTAGCCACCCGAATGTGATGCGATTTTTGTTGCATCACCAAATTCTTTAAAATAACTAATAATACTAATTAAACCGAGAAGAGCCCAGAGTATTCCGGCTATAAGTCCAAATATATTTAATCTGGTTGCGAATCTTAATTCACTACTCTCCCCATATCCCGAATTCGAACCTCCACCGAAGCCATATCCTCTATTCGCTCCGCCAGATGCTCCTTCATTACGTGGATAGCCATATGCTCCTGCCGCTCCCTTAATCGGAATCTCTCCAGGAATCATCTGTCCACTTTCAGATGAATCTATGGTAATCTCTATGATTGTTGAATCCGGAAACTGTTTAGAATCCAGTACAAGCTTCATACCATTTGCCAGCCAGATCGAGTGTAATTTTTCACCCTGAACTGAAGAACCGGCTTCACTATCCATATCCTGATAAGCCCACATATTATCCTGCTTAAAAAAGCAGCCATGATGAGCTGAAACCTTTGGATTCTCAACCTTGATCTGACAATCATCTGCCGTACCGATAACCAAAACCTCAAGGCCAAGTCCACTCATCATAGCATCAAGTGAAAACTTTCTCTCACCATTTATGTCTCTTATTTTAATAACCGCCTTGTCGTACATATGTAATCCCCCCATAAAAAAGTTTACGTACAAAGCTTATTATAGCATTTCCAGCTAAAACTGTACAGTATCGGAAGCCCCCAAAGTCTTGATTACGGAAGGCCTCAAAGTCTTGATGAATATAGTGTATTTTGGTACAATTAGTGACAGTTTAAGGAGACCAGCTATGAAAAGTCAAGCTTAAATTAGCGGGAAATTTCATTTATCTTTCGTGGCTGAAAAAGGGTAACTTTAATAAAGCTCCCTACAAAGG
>CACYJP010000048.1 GCA_902774725.1 uncultured Lachnospiraceae bacterium | reverse complement strand
AAGTCTTTCTCCGAAAGCCTTGATTCTGCTTCGCAGAATGCATCTGCTTTCAGCAGACCCTCGATTCTTCGAATCGAGAGCTGACATGACGCCGTTTCATGAGCTTGTCTTTCCGACAAGCGAGGGGAATGGCGTCGTATTACAGTGCTCGAACAACAGGCGCCGTTCGACTAAGCCTCTAATACATACCCCACCTTAAACACGGTCTTTATATACTTCGGCTTGGATGGATCCTCCTCCAGCTTTTCTCTGAGCCATCTGATATGTACTGTAAGTGTTGATGCATCTACCTCGCTGAACGCTCCCCATACTTCGGATAAAAGCTTGTCCTTCTGAATCGGTGTGTTCATGTTTCTGCAGAGATATGCCAGAAGATCGAACTCTTTCAGTGAAAGTGAAACAGGGGCTCCGCCTTTTGTGACGCTTCTTCCGGTCAGGTTCACCTCCACATCTCCAAAGGATACAATCTCCTCTTTCTCCTCCGAGCCATAGGTTCTCCTGATCAGTGCATTTACTCTGACCAAAAGCTCTTTCATAGAAAAAGGCTTAGGGAGGTAGTCATCCCCTCCCTTTTCAAAGCCTATTATTCTGTCATCTACACTTGTTCTCGCACTCGCAAATATCACAGGTACATTTGAAACGCTTCTCAGCTCCTCACAGACCTCGAAGCCGGTTCCATCCGGAAGATTGATGTCCAGTATTATCAGGTCGTATCTCCTGTCTGTCAGCACCTCGAAGGCTTCGTCTACACTGAAGGCCTGCGCCACCTCGTAGCCATAGTCCTCAAGCATATCCTTCGTGATATCGGAAAGTGCATTATCATCATCTATTATCAGAATACTTCTCATGTAAGCTTCCTCTTTTAAGCTTCCTCTTATAAGCTTCAACTTATAATCTTATTCTTATAAGTCAAATGATGTTTTCTGTCTTTATTACTCAGTTATAAGCTCCCTCGTGCTGACCTTCTTTACCTTTCTGGATACCAGGAATCCGAAGATCATATAGACTACCATAAATACAGCGACCGGTACGACAAATGCGAGTAAGCCGTATTCAAGAACTATATGAGGAACTCCGAACATCGAGAATACCATTTCCAGAACCTTGTGAGAAAACAGTCTGGCAAGAACTATCGCAACCGCTCCGCTAAGCAGGCTGAGGATAGCAAATCTCGCTGCAAACTGCATACGGATTTTTCTGACCTTAAAGCCAACTGCCTTGCTGATTCCTATGTCGGTCCTCTCCTGCACAAAAGACTTTGCACATACCATAACAACTGTAACAAGAGCAAATACAAATGTCAAAACATATATAATGAATCCAACGCCATCTGATGCTGCATAGAAACCACCGGTAAATTCATCGTCTCCATCCATATCTTCGAACTTGGTTCCTTTAACCTTCAGGTCATCGCCGTACTTGCTTTCTATTTCAGAAGCCATCTCTTCTACCTTCGAATCGTCCTTCAGAACCACTCCGTACATACTGAGGTCGTTAACTGTGTACTTTTTACTCGGATCTTCGCGTAGCCTGCTCAGCCCATCCAGAGACATAGAGATAGCCTTTCCTGTATCACCCATAGTCTGGAAGATTCCAACTATAACATACTCTTCACTAAGCTTTTCTCTTCCGATAGTAACAGTATCTCCGATATGAACATCCATAAGCTTTGAGATATAATCAGTAATCACTATTTCATTATCGTACTTAACTTCTCTTCCCTCATAGATGGAACTAAATTCATCCGGGTATGCCTTTATGATAGTCAGTACAGACTCTCCGTTTATAGATAGATAGAGATGTGTCTTATACATACGACCTTCGATGTCTGTATATTTCTTTACTATATCTTCAACATCAGAAACCTTGACTCTATCCTTTGAATCGTGCTCTTTATAAGCAAACTGTAACTCACAGTAAGGCTCACCCATACTGATGAGAGCGTTTTTCGACTTAATAAATCCTGACATGAGCTCCGCAGTAATAACCGTAAATATAAGTAGTGTCGTTACGATAAATATACTTATATATCTTTTCGGTGCTGCTGTTATCTGTCTCAATCCAAGAGATACTCCAAGTCCTCTCTTTGTTATAGGCATATTGAGACGGTTTTCAAAATAGAAGTCATCCTTGCCACTAGTTATTGCCTTGACAGGTTTAACCTTCGCAATTCTTCTTGTGAAAAGCAGTATGTAAAGTGCCGTCACAACAAACAGTCCGAGTCCAAAGATAATACTTTCGAGTATAGGAACATTTTTAAGTGGGAGGATTCCTGTCATATCGAAGAACAGTCTGCTCATCCATCTCTCAACCGGAATAGACGCAGCCACTCCAAGATTAATTCCAATCAGCTCTACGAAGAGATATTCGATCATATATACATATCTCATTCGAGAACTTGTTAATCCAAGACTCTTAAGTATCCCGAGATTCTTATAATCCAGATCTATCTCTGTACTGATGTTATGTCCGGCTATAATAAGAAATACAATCAGTAGCAGCGCAGCAAAGCCGAAAATAACAGCCATAATAACATTTATAAACATTCCTGAATAATGTTCAGAGGTTTCTCTGGTGATAGTGCTGAGCGCCATATCGTCGAATTTAGTTTCCAGATTGAGTTCTCGAAGCATCATATCAGGTGAAGGATTCGCCTTCTCGGAAGGGCGAACATAGCATATCTTTCCCGCTGCCCATCCATCACCTTCGTCCTTGATAAGGCCGACGCAGTCAGCAAACACCTCATCAAACTCCTCGTCGCTGATAAATACTGTTTTATAACCTATTACATTTGAACCCATGTAAGGTTCCTGGACAAAACCACGGATTGTAAACTCTCTCGTCCCGCTCAGAAAATCCATCTGAATTCTATCGCCCTCTTTTGCACTGTATTCAGACTTTAATCCGTATGGAAGATATATCTCGCCTTTTTTCAGCTTAAATGTATCGCCATATGAACCATTTTCATTTATAAATGCCGTTCCTGCTTCGTTATATATATAAAGCGGCTCCGTGAACTTCAGAACATTAAAACCATTACCATCAGTTTTTCCATTACACTTAAACTCCTTGGCAAGAAGCTTGTCATAAACTTCTATGCTCTCTACACTTTCACTGGCAAGGACCTTCTTTTCAAGCTCATCATCAAAATCGCCGTAGTGAAATGAACCAAATATCACTCCACGGTCTATATCCTTAAATGCTTTATCAATCGCATCATTATAATTATTACTTACGCCCAGCATCGACATCACGCTGATCGTAATCAGCATCGATAAAAGCATGAAGCCGAAAAATGTACCTTTTCTTTTTCTTATATCCGCTTTTATAAGTGTAAAAACTTCCATAATACTTCCTCTCCTTTACCAGTCAAGGGACTCAAGCCATGCATTTATCTGAGCTTCCCTGGCCTTATCACTTTGCAGTAGTTCTCCGTTTTTATCAGTTGTGCCATACTTTGTAAGCTCTAGTTCACCGATTATATTTCCGTCGTCGAGATAGAGGATTCGATCTGCTCTTAAGGCAGACTTGATATCATGAGTAACCATTACGATACTCTGTCCATCTCTATTTAGCTCTGTGAAAAGGTTCAGGACTTCCTTTGTATTTTTTCTGTTAAGTGCACCTGTCGGCTCATCTGCAAACAGAAGTACAGGTTCATTTACAACCGCTCTTGCTATAGCACATCTCTGCTGCTCTCCTCCGGAAACTCTGGAAGGAAGATGCTTTTTTACACCTTCGAGCCCAACTCTCTCCAGAAGTTCATCGGCTTTTTTTCTTGTGTCGGCTGCACTTCTTTTTTTATTCAGATATCCGGTAACAGCTACATTTTCAAAAAGCGTCAGATTGCTTACCAGATGCATCTGCTGAAATACAAAGCCGAAATCCTTCACTCGGATATCTGCAAGTTTTGACTCCTTCAGAGCTGCTATGTTAATGCCATCTGAACTCTCGGAATCCGGTCTTCTGTAAATAACCTCACCTGAGGTCGGACCATCCATTCCTGAAAGCGCATACAGGAGTGTCGACTTTCCTGATCCGGATGAACCCATGATAACAGTGAAATCGCCGCTGTATATCTCAAGATTTACATTTGTAAGAACATGTACCTGCTCTCCGCTGTTCGCAAATGTTTTCTGTAAATTCTTTGCTGATAATACTGTCTTCTTCATCATTTCTCCTCTTCTTTTAAAACAAAGGTATTGTCCGCTCACTGGCTTACAATACCTTTATACAACAAAAGTTATTAAGAAGTTATTAAGGTCAATAAATATTTTGGAAAATTAATCCTTTTTGAATCTCATCATTTTCCCGTATAAGTCATCCGGAACAAAAGCCTGAATACCCACTCCGTCATCAAGATACTCTTCCTTCAGAATCTCTCCTGATTTTTTGATTTCTGCTAAAAGAGACATTTCCTTATAAGGAAGAACTGCTTCTATACACTTACGATCTTCTCTGAGAACAGCATCTATAGTCTGTGGCAATAGGCCAAGTCCGTCTCCTCTTTTCGCTGATATCATAAGAGTCTTAACCGCTCTCTTATCAATCATACCCAAGCGGTCATCAGGATTATCCAGCTTATCGATCTTATTAAAAAGTGTGATGATCTTCTTGTTCTCAACTCCAAGCATATCCAAAGTTTCATATACTATCTTGATCTCATCATTCCTATCCACATTTGATGCATCAGCAACATGAATGATATAGTCTGCGTAGCACACCTCTTCAAGAGTACTTCTAAATGCATCTACGAGATTGTGTGGAAGCTTTCTTATAAATCCAACCGTATCCGTCAGAAGGATACGCTGCTTTCCACCCTCATTTTTATAGGTAAATGCCCTGGTAGTCGTATCAAGTGTCGCAAAGAGCTTGTCCTCTGCCAGAATATCTGCGCCGGTAAGTGCATTTAAAAGTGTAGACTTTCCAACATTGGTATATCCGACTATCGCAAACACCGGATCAACCGATGCTTCTCTTGTTTTTCTTGTAAGCTCTCTATGCGAAACTACATCCGCAAGCTCACGTCTCAGCTGTGCGACGCGACTCCTGATAACACGTCTGTCCTGCTCCAGCTTCTTCTCTCCGGGACCTCTTGTTCCTATACCACCACCAAGTCTCGACATCGAGATACCCTTACCGGTCAGTCTCGACAATCGATACTGAAGCTGGGCCAACTCAACCTGTAGCTTACCCTCAGATGTTCTTGCATGTGCCGCGAAGATATCCAGTATGACCATGGTTCTGTCCATGACTTTCGTATCAAGTGCTTTCCCCAGGTTGTACATCTGCGCCGGTGAGAGTTCATCATCCGTAATTATACCGGTAGCTCCGGTTTCATAGATCATATATTCTAACTCTTCCAGTTTTCCCGCTCCTAAGTAAGTCGAGCTGTTAAAATGTGGGAGCTTCTGAACCATTCTCCCGACAACTACTGCACCTGCGGTTTCCGCAAGCTCCCCGAGCTCATCCAGCGAGGTCTCGACATCAGCAGATACACCCTTTCCGTTTCTTGCTTCTCCGGTATCTACAGCGACAAGAATAACATATTCTATTTCCTTCTTGTTTTCATACAACATTCAGCGTTCCTTTTATTCTAATGAATCGTTATAAACTGCGCGGGTTCCACCCACATATTTCGGTCTTCTTCTGGCCGCTACTACAAAAGCTTTTCCTATATATCTGTTCTCAAGTCTAAGTGGAACAACAACCGGATGTATGTGCATTCCTATCATAACTCCACCTATATCAATTCCCGCGTCAGCCTTCGAGTTTATGTTTTCGACTACTACAGGATCCTTAAAGCTGTTATATGCTTTTGTAGCAAATGCACCACCGGCGTGTGGTTGCGGTACTACATTTACCTCTTCAAAACCGTATCTCTCTGCAACCTCTCTTTCAACAACAACCGCTCTGTTCAGGTGCTCACAGCACTGTACCGCCATATCAACACCCTTCTCACGCAGAAAATCAGATATAGCTGAGTACATAGCTTCGGCTGCGTCCTTGTTCGATGCAGTACCCATATGTTCTCCCACTATCTCACTTGAAGAACAGCCAATTATGAAAAGCTGTCCTTTCTTGAGATTTGACTTCTCAGCCATCTCCTCTATCACTGCAGCCGCATCTTTTTTTATCTGCATAACAAGCTCTGTCTGTTCCATAGTTTCCATCTCAAATCTTTCCCTCTTTTCTTAAATATTCAAGGAAGCCTTCGCAGCCCTCAACCACATCTGTGTATGTAGCATCAAAATCTCCGGTATACCACGGATCAGCCACACTTCTAGGGTGACTAGTATAATCCATCAGAAGTGATATCTTCGAATCCGGAACTGACTTTCCCAAAATCCTGTGCATCCATCTGTAGTTCAGATCATCCATTCCGATTATATAATCATAATCCTCATAATCCGACTTTGTCAGAAGCTGGGCTCTTTTCCCTTTACAGGATATCCCATGCTCCGCCAGCTTCTCCCTTGCAGGAGAATAGACAGGGTTGCCCTGTCCATTCCATATCTCATCAGTATGCGTCGCTCTGGACTCGATATGAAACTTAGAGTCCAGCCCCGCTTTCTTAACCATATTTTTAAAAATAAACTCAGCCATTGGCGATCTACATATATTGCCCCAGCATACAAACAGTACTTTTATCATAATATATTATCCACCCTTAGTACGATATTATGGCAATAACATACCTTTACTGCCAATATATCTTATTATAAATCCTCATATTAATTTCAAACCGACACTCAAACCGACATTCATACCGACATTTTTCTTGCTCGTATTACTTCAGCAGATACACCATGTAATATGGGATCGTCAATTTTTCTGCTTCTTCTCCCACATTGTTTTCACTGAGTTTTACGCAATGATCAACTCCATACTGACTTTTGTTTTTAAGGATTGTATTTGCTGATTTTGTATTGCCCGTAGTGGCTTTTACCTCAACCAGTGTCGGATTTGCATCAATCGATGTAATAAAATCAATTTCCAAACCACTGTCCTTATGATAGTAATATAAAGCCCTTCCCACTTTGGAAAATGCGTCAGCTATTATATTTTCATAAATTGCACCTTTATACATTCCTAAGTCACCACTCAGTATTCTTCCAGCACTGCCTTCCTCCAACATAGCCACAAATAAACCGGTATCCTGCATATAAATCTTAAATATATTGTCTATCTTATTCCCTTCAAGTGGAAGACTCAGGTTTGAGAGGTTGTAACAAAGATTCACAATACCTGCATCATACAGCCATTGTATAGCAGCCTGATAGTTCTCCGATCGCCCTTTTTTCTCTAACATGGCATATGTAAATTTCTTGTTTTCTTTTGCAAGCTGAGCCGGAATAGAATCAAACACGCGATTTATCCTACCTAGAAGAACAAAATCGGTTTCTTCCTTTTCATTCTCATCAAGATGCTTTCCAAAATCATCCTTAAATTCTTCAAGGATATCCCTCTGCTCCTCGAGGACTACATTCATATCATTTGTAGAAAGAAATCTATCAACCACATAAGGCATGCCGCCGACACACATATACTCGCGGAAATAGCGCAGCATGGATGTATGGATTGTCTCAGATATAGCCCTACGCTGCGCAAAACAATCCCGAACCTCTTCAAGAACGGCTTCATCTACCCCTTTTGCCCATAGAAACTCTTCGAAATCCATGGGTTTCATATATATTATATGTTCAAATCCTGTTGGAATTCCACGGTTTTTCTTTCTGTTATATCCCTTTATCCCCAAAAGGGATCCGGTGCATATAATGTCATATCGACCGTCAAGCATAAATGCTTTTATACTTGCCCTTGCGTTAGCACATTCCTGAACCTCATCAAAGATCATTACCGTTTTTCCAGGCACAAAATGTATTCCAGGGAGCATCGCCGATATATCCAATGTGAGGCGGTCGACTATAAAATCCCCATCAAAGATCTTCTTGGCAGACTCATTGTCTTTAAAGTTTATATACACTATATTTTCGTAGTTCTCTTTTGCAAAGACTTGAACAATATATGTTTTCCCTATCTGACGCATGCCCTTTATGACAAGCGCCTTCTTTTTACCGGTGTCGTTTTTCCACTTAATCAATTCATCCATGATTTTTCTCTTAAACATAATATATCTCCTCCCGATAAAAGTATTATACACTTTTTCAAACGAGTTTCAATATGATTATCGCACTTTTTTGACCGAGTTTCAAAATATTCAACGCACTTTTTGGGGCGAGTTTCATAAAAATATTACCAAAAAAACACCCTACAATAAATAACATATATCGGCAATATATTATCTTATTGCCAATATATGTTACTCACTTAAGTCTGGACTCATACAGCCAAAAGAACGTATCGCTGTATTGATCAGCAATGATATTAATAACCTTTTTCCTTCAGTTTTCCTTTTAACAGTAGTTTAATCCGCTCCCACCAAATGTACTGTCTGATAATCATGCCCTGTTGCAGGCAAGAACTTTTCTATGACATCCGCAGTCTTCAGCTTAAGGCTTGATGTGCAGACGCAAGGATGACAGCCCAAGTTCTCATCCTTCAAAACATCCTCATCAATGAGAAGTTTAACCGCGTGTTCTTTATCGTTCATCAGTCCCATGATGCTCACCGCACCCGGTTCAATATCCAGATATTTCAACATATCTTCGGGATTCGCAAAGGAAAGTCTGGCAGAATTAATCTGGGATGAAAGCTCCTTAGTTTTAAACTTCTTATCCCCAGGCATCATGAGCAGGTAAAAGCTGGTTTTCTGCCGGTTGCACAGAAACAAGTTCTTACATATAATCACACCAAGCACGGCGTCGATCTCATTGCAGGCTTCCATATTGTCTGCTCGCTCATGATCCGTTCTTTTGTACACAATACCAAGGCTATCCAAAAAATCATATGTACGAATCTCTCTTGGTAGTCTTCCTTCTGTATTTTGGGGTCTTCCATTGTATAGTTCCATGCTGTTCTCCTGTCTTAATGCATTCATAAATAATAATATTTTTTCGGAAAATGCGTGCCTGGCCTAAGTTACATCCGGCACCACAAACACGGTTTCATTATAGCACAGCCTTAGAAAGCCAACCAAGAAATCATGCTTCAAAAAACTAACATGTTATTAGCAGATGTTCACTTGCAACATCATTATATACTTCACACTTTCGGTCTGATACGTCATAAATATGAACCACACCTTCCAGCACATCTGAATAATCAAACTCATTTATCAAATCCTTTGAGCTTGTAAGTTTTTCCGGCGAATATTTTTTAGTCTTCTCCCCCTGAAAAATCGCTGTATAAAGAATTTCTGCTTCTACAAGGTCCTGAAATATATGACTACCATAGGAAAGTTCAGGATTATATCCGGCCCTGGATTCTTCAGTCTCACATATAATGTCGTACGCGCTTATATCCGCAAATGAAGTCGGTACGCCAAGCTCCGGCGAAGTTGTTCCAACCCTTCCGGGAACTATCAGCATCATGTGCTTATCCATATCTCGATAATGCCAATTAATTTTTCCTATAAGCTTTGCCACAAGATCTTTATACTTAAAGGGCAGTTCATAATATTTTACTGGATCTACATAGACGATCAGATCAAGTGACGAGGTCTTGGAAATACCCATAGAAGTTCCTACACTTTCAAGCAGGATTCTTTCTTCTGGAATATCTTCTGGCACTACATTTCCAGTTTTTCCTTTTTGAACCTGAAGAGGTCTGCATTGAAGCAGGTCTATGGAGTATTCTCCATTTTCCGAAATATTAATAGTAAATTCGGTATCTACTGGATACTCATATTCTTCCTGTATACGGTGAAGCATTCTCCTCATTTGATCCATCATAGGTGAATTTGCTACAAGTCCCTTACAGGAAATGAATTTAACCTCTCTACGCCGTCCCATTTCCCTAAGTCTTGACTCTGCTTCAGTATCATGTTCCAACAGAATCTTCTCAAGATACTTTGGTATATCCTGCTCCATTTTTTCATATGACATTTTCTCCAGCTCACGCGTAGTCATATTAATAACTTCAGCTTTCCCCTGTGAAAACTTATGTTTATCTGCAGATGAGGAATATGATGATTTTTCAGGCATATCCAGATTTACTATTCTTGGATAAGAGCCTTCAGTTCTATCAACCGCTGAGGTTCCAAGTCCCATAACAAGTCTAAGCATTCCCGCAGTTGGATCCGTATCCTTCATTATACGATAAGGGCTGTATGAATAACCGACTCCTGCCGCACAAGGCATATAATAGTTTCCGTAATAGGAGCCTGATACGCGCTGAATCAGAAGTGCCATCTGCTCATCTCGCCCAGCAAGCCCTCGCCTATTTCTATAATCCAGTGCAGAAAGACTCATGCTACTTGCATATACAACTTTTATAGCATGTTCAAATTCGTTCAGTCTTTCTTCAAGACTGCCCCTGTTAGCACAAAATACAGATTCATATTTCCCTGCAAATGCATTTCCGAATCCATCCTCTAGGATGCTACTGGAGCGAATTATATAAGGATCCTGACCATAATACTCTATTATACGAATAAACTGCTCTCTCATTGCTGATGAAAATGAGCCTTCCATTATTCTACTCGCAAATTCATCCGCAAGTGTGAAGTATCCCTCCTCTGTTCTCTGCTTTATCCTAATATCCCACAGATTATTATCTACTATGTAGGTATAATACATATCTGAACCCACATAAAATGAATCATGCGGTTCAAGCACTTCACTAATATCAGGTTCTTTATTCCTTATGATAGCTCTTGCCAGCAGCATGCCGCAGGACTTACCTCCAATCATGCCAGTTCCAACCATGTGATCACGTACCGCAAAATAGTCTTCAGGAGTAAAATTCTTCTTAACCATCTCTCGCATTTTCGCATCACGTGTCATCATAATATTGCACATTCTGCTACACTCTTTAGTTATATCTATTCCATTTTCCCTGAGCATTTTTACACGAATAAAATATTTATCCCAGGAATCAGAATACTGTTCTTCTGCAGAGCGCTGAGCGAGACCTAATGTCTGATAAAATCTGCTGGATTTTACGCCATCAAGAATGGGCCTGAATTCTCCACTTTCTGGATTATAGGTATGTGGCAGAAACATAGTATCAGAGTTTCTGTTCCATACCTTTTCAGGCCTTACATAAACATTTTTCTTATCCGAATAAACATCTAAAAAAAGCTGAGTCGTATCAAGGATTTTATTAATCGCCTGAACTGAATGCTTTCCCCTTATTATCGGAAAAAATGCAACTGTATCTAATATAAAAAGAAATGGACAAGTTACACGGAAAAAATTTCCCATCATGAGATCAGTCGCCCATGCAGCCTGAAGTTCAGACAAACAGTCAAAAACATAAAAAGCATCTCTCCCTGCTTTTTCTATCTCATTATGAATATCTACTGTAAATGTCTCAAATCTATGAGAAAGCGGCACATCAATCCGCTTAATCTCAAGTCTCTCCTCCATCAATGGTTCGTGACTTGCAAATCTGAAATATATGATATTCCTTTTATCCTCTATTGCCTGCTTAATATACGGCTCCATGAAGAGCTTAAACTCTGCTAGATCAGATACCCTCCATACAACATTATCCCCCAATCTAATGTTATCAAGAGCTGTATCCATTTCCGATATACCACTACTAATTCTGTCAAATGCCGCCATAGTAACCTCCCATCAAAATCAAAAAACTATAATGATTTTCTATAAAGACTTCTTTCTTCTCGTCACCTCTAAAGTTCCTTTGCAAAACAGATTGCTCCATCCAGTTTGTCATATGGCGGATAGTTATCTATCTTAGTGTATCCAAGTTTCTTATATAGCTCTACTGCATCTTCCATTATCTCTCTGGTCTGTAAAATGGTTCTTTTATAGCCATCATATGAAGCTCTTTCTTCAATCTGAGCCATCATCTTTAATGCAATATGATGTCCTCTTTCTTCTGGTTCAACCCAGACTCTTTTTATCTCAACATCTATTTCAGAGTACTTTTTTAATCCAGCACAACCTACTGCCTCACCATCAATATACGCAATAAGTACCTCTGTAATGCATTCTGATATGTTATATGGAATAAACTCTTTTCTATTCTCTATCCCACCAACAATATTGCTGTAATACTCTTCAGTTTTCATATAAAACTTTTGAAAATCTATATCATTTCCATCGGTCCACTTATATATAAGCATTTCATCCCCTCCAAAAAATAAAATAGGCGCCTCATCTTTTAAGATGAAACGCCATTGCTTCCAAAAATAAATCTATCATATTTTTAACATTTGTCAACATTTATATTGAAGACTTTATTTGCTACTTTATCCGCCACTGAATTGTTTCTTCCTTTTTTGGGCATCAAATTTCATTCACCTAGTACTGCTTTTAATATTTATACCGACATTACTTAACATATTGTTAGTTTCACTATGATTCACAAAAAAACAGCCGATGAATTTCTTCATCAACTGTTAGTGTTAATACCTCTACGTATTCCTTTAGCTTCTACTTAGGATATACACAGTTTCCTCCTTTCCGTGATATTTCGTAGCTACACATCAATCTTACTCTTCTATCATCATAATAGTATTTCCGTTTTTGCTATTTATAAAATATCCGCGATCATCCACGTATAGCGGACAACCACGGTTTCATTATTTTTTTCCTCGATTTTTAATTCTCTATTTCGGATTTCCATACATCCACAAGTCTTTCCAAACTCCACGCTGCATTTGCCGGACTGGTGGACGGTAGCACCACTGCTTTTATCCCCGTCACCGGTTCAATATACTTGATATACAGCCGTTCAGCAGTTTTCCCATTTACGATTATCTTCTGAATCTGAGAATTATTTAAGATTTCACTTAAATCATTAGCTTTTGCATTTTTAATGCTTGCATCAGATGAACCCGATATTTCGCATTCGGCAATCACATCCCAAAGCGCAAGATGATTATCGAGAATCAATTTCTTCTTTTCTTCAATTGAAGTCGGATTCTCCTGATCAAAAATACTTGCAATCACCTTCCAGAATCTGTTTTGCGGATGGCCATAGAAAAACTTCATTTCTCTGGATTTAACAGATGGAAAACTCCCTAGTATCAACACCTTGGAATCCTTA
>CACYJP010000047.1 GCA_902774725.1 uncultured Lachnospiraceae bacterium | reverse complement strand
CTTTATAAGCTTTGTAACCTCAGGTCTTCTGAAAAGACGCTGAAGCTTTCTCTCTGTAGGAGGATTACCCTTCTGAACCTCTGCTCCGCAGCTCTCAAGTGACTCAGATGTATGAGCCTTTGAGGAACCTGTTGCTCCACCACAGCCGTCACGGCCTGTACGACCACCGAGAAGGATGATCACATCACCCGGATCAGAAGTAAGTCTCTTTACATTATCCTTTGGAGCTGCACCGATAACTGCTCCAATTTCCATTCTCTTTGCAACATAGTTAGGATGATATACCTCCTGAACAAGACCTGTTGCAAGACCGAACTGGTTACCATAGGAAGAATAACCCTTTGCTGCTGTAGTAACTATCTTTCTCTGAGGAAGCTTGTTTGGAAGTGTCTCAGAGAGTGACTTTGTAGGATCAGCCGCTCCGGTTACACGCATAGCCTGATATACATAGGTACGTCCTGAAAGCGGATCACGGATAGCTCCACCAAGACATGTAGCAGCACCACCGAAAGGCTCGATCTCTGTTGGATGGTTATGTGTCTCATTCTTAAATGAGATCAGCCAATCCTCTGTTACTATCTCACCATCTTCATTTCTTATCTGGATAGGTGCAACGATTGTACATGCATTTATCTCATCTGATACATCCAGATCCTCGAGCTTTCCATCCTTACGGAGCTTCTTCATACCCATAAGGGCTATGTCCATAAGGCATGTAAACTTATCGTCACGTCCTGCATTTATCTCTGCTGCATCCTTCAGATATTTTTCAAATGTACCTTCGATTGCAGCCTTATACTTTCCTTCATCAAACTTTACATCTGTAAGCTCTGTCGCAAATGTAGTATGGCGGCAATGGTCTGACCAGTATGTATCAAGAACCTTGATTTCTGTAAAGCTTGGATCTCTTTTCTCCTCATCTGTGAAGTAATTACGGATATGCCAGAAGTCTTTATATGTCATGGCAAGTCCCATTGAATCATAGAGTGCCTTAAAATCATCCTCTGACATAGTGCAGAAGCCATCCATTATTTTGACATCTGCAGGCTCATCATAATTCATTACAAGTGTCTCAGGCTTTGCGGCTTTATCGATACGGGCTTCAACGGGGTTAATAACGTAAGCCTCGATAGTCTGCTTTGCTTCATCAGAAAGTGTCTTCCCTTCACCTACGCTTATAACATAAGTAATACCTGATCTTATGATTGGCTCTGCTGTTTCATCGAGAAGCTTTACACACTGCTCAGCAGAGTCAGCTCTCTGATCAAACTGTCCCGGAAGGTATTCCATAGAGAACACAAAGTCGCCCTCATTATATGGGAACTCCT
This sequence comes from uncultured Lachnospiraceae bacterium, assembly GCA_902774725.1. GTDB lineage: Bacteria > Bacillota > Clostridia > Lachnospirales > Lachnospiraceae > Eubacterium_Q. The sequence goes on along the minus strand of CACYJP010000047.1, from coordinate 14,457 downwards.
CCTTATATACTATATCTACCGGTGGCTCTGAGAATACTGTAACAATAGCCTCCTCAAAGATCTCATCTGACAGATTTTCAACATCATATCTGACCAGTTCTCTGACTGTAACATCCTTAAGACTCAGATAAGCTCTGAATTCATTAGTAAGCTCATCCGCTCTTACTGCATAGTCAGGTCTTTTTTCTACGTAGATTCTTTTTACACTCATGTTTTTCTCCTCTTTTTATATATGATTGGCAAACCACCAATTAATTATAAGCATTTAATATTATTGACGACCAGGCGCCGTCCCTACTTGTGTATCTTCTTAATGATTCTAAAGATTACCACATTCTGGTAAATAAGTGGGGCATCCTGCTGATAGAAAATGATTCCATCTACCGGTGAACGCACCTCGCTGAGTACGTGTCCATCCATAGGGTCAATTATCTCTGCCAAAAGATCGCCTCTTCTTACTTCGACATTTACATTTCTGGTTCTCTTGAAGAAGCCGGCTGCTTCTGACTTGATGCTTGTCATCTCCTCTTCATTCATAAGAGTAGATATATGACCGCCCAGCCCATTATACCTTATTATTCCCATTCTTGAAAGGAATCTAAGAACAGCACTTACTGCAACATCTGCATATTCCTCATTTATTCTGGAGGTTCCACCGGAATAAAGTGAGAATGCTTCTGTTCCTGCCATCTGAAGGTTGTAATTAAGTGTACCCTCATCAAATGCTCTTCTCTCAGCCATCATAACGAATGGAAGTCCAAAGAGATTGGCAAGATTTGTGCTTTCTCTTCCGGTCATCATCATTCTTATATGAGGGATAAATCTTCCTCTCATATAGTAGGACGGAAACTGTATGCAGTAGGAAAATGTTTTAAGCTCTTCCAATAGTGCATATGCCAGTCTGCTTGTAGCAGGACCTTCAGGATTTCCCGGGAACTCTCTGTTTATATCAGAATCATCTGATAACCAGTATTTATGATTTGCATTCATAGCACTGTAATTAACTGATGGAACTATGAGTACTGATTTTCCGGGAACTATGTCCCCCTGTTCCTCCAGCTCGTGAAGTCTTGCAGAAAGCTTCGAACAGATATATAACTGCTGATGCTCATTTCCTCTCATCGCTCCGACTATAGCCGCACTATGTTCTGCATCTGTCGGTTCTGAATATGAACCTGAGCCATAAACAAAACCATATATATTATGCTCTCCACTAAATGGAGTTTCATACGAAAAAAGTGTTTTTTGTCTCATTATATATACCTAACCATATACCCCTAACTGTATACCCTTAATTGTATACCCCGCACAGCATATTCATCAATTGCTGCCTGATACTTCTGAGCTATAACCTTCTGTTCTACTGTACCCGTAAGTACATTTACTACTGTTCCGATAAGCATACCTGCCTCAACCCTGTCGTGAATATCGACATTTGGAATGAAGATACCACTGCTCTCGGAATTGATATAGGTCACCTGATTATCATAAGCTATCCTTGGATGTCTTATCTCATTTACCTCACCCTTCCAGATGCCCATATGCTTCATAACCGCAAATATACCATCTACAAGCTTGTTACCATAGTTCTGATCTATTTTATAAGCAGTTGTAGATTCAGTCACGCAGGAAATAACACCTCTTTTATTAAGCTCATAAACGAGGCTTCCGCGCTTAACCTGGCTTGATGGATGTACCCAGACCATATCAGTATTAAGCTTCGTAGCATATGGCATTATATCATCCACAGCATCATCATTCATCCTTATCTGAAGTATTTCCTTCAGATAGAGGTCACTACCGTGAATATCCAGACAAAACTGTGTCTTCGGGCCATCCTCACTGCTTATTATATCATCAATCAGGCAGCTGGCAGCATATTCACCGATTGCACCACTTTTTGCACCTGGAAAGAGCTCATTCATATCCAGCTCAGGTCCGGGAATAACTCTGGTTTTAGCCTCGAGTGCCATAGGATTTATAAACGGATATATATCAACTATTCCGGTAAGACTGGAATAATCCTCCTTTACTCTTCTTATAACCTCGTAGCAGACATACTGCCCCTGTAGCTCATCTCCGTATATTCCGGAAACAAGAGCAAGTCTATTCTCATTTCCCGTAAGCACATCCGGAGTAAGCCTGTTCTTCTTTATCTTGAGAACCTCATTAACCATAAGGTTAACTCTGGCTATTGTCTCTATCATTTTCCTTCTCCCTATCTAGTAAGTCGATGTATTCTCCTCACTCACGAATCATCTCTCTTGCGCTTTGCAGTACAGTCTCAGTTATATTTTCCCCACCGAGAAGTCTTGCAAGCTCAAGTACTCTGCCTTCCGCATCCAGTCTTCTGATTCCTGTGATTGTTTTATCACCAACCACCTGTTTTTCAATCACAAATGCAGTGTCAGCGCATGCAGCTATCTGAGGCAAATGTGTGATAGACAGGATCTGTCTTGACTCAGCAAGCCGGTGCATCATCGCTCCGACCTTTTGAGCAGTTATACCACTGATTCCAACATCAATCTCATCAAAGATAAGTGTCGGAGTATCAGAAACCTCTGAAACAACTGACTTAATTGCGAGCATAACCCTCGAAAGCTCACCGCCCGATGCGACATCCACGAGAGGCCTCATCTCTTCACCGACATTTGTCGAGATTATAAACTCAGCATTATCATTTCCATTAGCTGTGAATGAATCACTCTTCTCAAATGTCATATCAAATCTGACATCGTTAAAGTTAAGCTCCTGCATAGCATCCACTATATCTGCACAAAGCTTCTTTGCTGACTTTTTCCGCTGCTTTGTAAGCTCGTCGCACTCCTGTTCAAGTGCCTTTTTGCATTTTGATTTCTTATCACTTAGAGCCTTTACTGTATCCTCATAGGATACCAGTTCCTCTTCCTCAGCCTTCAGGTTCTGAAGCGTCGCATTTATTGCTTCAATATCCTTGCCATATCTTGATTTGAGCGTATTGATAAGGTTCAGTCTGTCCTCAACGGTCCTAAGTGTTTCCTCATCAAATTCCATTTCAGATATGTAGTCAGCGAGCTGCCTGTTAAAATCACTCATCAGCTGGTCTATATCTGTGAGAGTACTTATAAGCTCTCCCGCTCCCTCATCATACCTGGTAAGCTGACTTAGTTGTGACAATGCATCAGATATCTGACTTCCGCCCGAGCTTCCCATATCATAGCCCGTAAGACGTTCTACCGCCGATGTGATCTCTGCAATACTCTGCGAATTGCTTGCCTTGCGGTAAAGCTCCTCCAGCTCGTCGTCCTCTCCCTCTTTAAGCCTGGCTGATTCTATATCATTTATCTCATAACGGATATAGTCGAGCCTCTTAGTTCTTTCAGTCTCATCCATCGAAAGGCTCCCGAGCTTTTCTTCGATTTCTTTATATTCTTTAAATGTATCAGCTACCTTCTGCTTTAATCCCTTTATCTTTTCATCATAGGCATCTACTATTTCAAGATGCTTTGATTTTTTAAGAAGTGTTCTCTGCTCATGCTGAGCATGAAGTCCTATAAGCTTTTCAGCTACACTTCTAAGCTTTGCTGCAGTAACAGTCTTGTCATTAATCCTGTTTACTGTCTTTCCTCCGGTCAGTCTTCTTGAGATAAGAAGCTCACCATCCTCTGTTTCCACCTCGTCCTGTTCCAGCTCACCTGCCAGTTCTTCATCGATAGAAAACAGAAGCTCAACCATTCCATCCTTATCAGGATTTCTAAGAAGAGACTTGTCAAACCTTCCACCAAGTCCGATACCGATCGAACCGATGATTATCGACTTACCCGCTCCGGTCTCACCGGTGAGTATATTCAGCCCCTCCGTAAAATCAACATCCAGCTCATCAATAAGAGCCAGATTAACTATATGTAGATTTATAAGCATATCTATTATTACCCCAGTTTTTTCTTTAATATCTCGTATACATTTGAATCATCAAGCTTGATAAGACGTGTTGTATTATCTGATACGGATATCCTTACTCTGTCTCCGACATTCATGTGGTAGTTTTCAGCACCATCGAAGGCAACGAGCCCCTTGTTATCTGCATCCTTCCTCTTTTCAAGAAGCTCTATTTCAAGCACATCATCTGCACCAAATACAACGCTTCTCTTTGAAAGAGAATAAGGCGAAATAGGAGTCATTACTATAAGCCTTGTACCGGGCACTACAATAGGTCCACCTGCAGAAAGGTTGTAACCGGTCGAGCCTGTCGGCGTCGAAAAAATAATACCATCAGCCTCAATAGTATCGAATAGCTTTCCATTTACCCTGAGACTCAGTGCAATAAGTCTAAGCGCACTCTCTCTGGCAAGAACTATGTCATTAAGCGCGTCATGACTTGTCTCACCATCCTTTGTAATGACAGTTCCGGTAAGCATCATTCGCTGTTCTATACTGTAATCACCAATAAGAAGTCTGTCGACCATCGATTCTATCTCTGATTTTGTGACCTCAGTAAGAAATCCTACTGTTCCGAGATTTACACCGATAACAGGAATATCATTTTTATCAAGGATATGCGCAACCCTGAGCATCGTTCCATCTCCGCCCATGGCGATGACTACATCTGCATCTGTTTCAAGAGTATCTGTTTCATCCTCTTTTCCACTTATATGCAGCTCAGCATCAGCACCCTTTATCCGTATATAGTCTACAACAGTCTTGGACCAAATAAGGTCCTTATCCTTTATCTGATTTGCAAACACGAGAAATTTTTTGCACTTTAACATAGTACTTTACCTAAATGTTATGAAATACACTGAATGATCAATACCACAAATTATGTCGCATGCTATTTATCAAGTGATTCATGACTCTTTTTTACAAGCTCTTCTATCTCTTCCTTAGAAGGCTTTTCATTCGGGGATTCATTCCTGATATACATCAGGTATTCTATATTTCCTTCCGGTCCTTTAACCGGCGAGAAATCAAGACCAATTATGCTGAAACCATCCTCAGCTGTGAATGTGGTAACATTTTCTATAACCTCTATATGAACTGACTTATCTCTTACTACACCCTTCTTTCCGACCTTCTCTCGTCCGGCCTCGAACTGTGGCTTGATAAGACATACTGCCTCTCCTCCGGGAACCAGAAGCTCCTTTAAAACCGGAAGGACCTTTGAAAGAGAGATAAATGATACATCCACCGATGCAAATTCCGGTCTTTCGTCTATATCCTCAGGCTTTACGTACCTGATGTTGGTCTTTTCCATATTTACAACACGCGGATCCTGTTGAAGCTTCCACGCAAGCTGATTATATCCAACATCAACGCTGTAAACCTTCGATGCACCATTCATGAGCATGCAGTCTGTAAATCCACCGGTTGATGCACCTACATCCATACAAACCTTATCAGTCAGCTCAACGGGAAATACCTCCATAGCCTTTTCAAGCTTGAGTCCGCCACGACTGACGTACTTCAGAGTCTTTCCTCTTACTTCTATAACAGCATTCTCTGGGAAGTTGCTTCCGGCCTTGTCTTCCTTTTCACCATCGACATAAACGATGCCTGACATTATTATAGCCTTTGCTTTTTCCCTTGATTCTGCCAATCCTTTTTCAACAAGCAGTATATCCAGTCTCTTTTTTCCCATATCTCTACACTTGTGTTTATTTATAATCTTTACTCTTTAGTTACTTATCTTTTTAATTATATCCGCATAGATAGAATTTGCGTCGAGTCCACATGCCTCTCTCAGTCTTCTCTGGCTGCCGTGTGAAACAGTTTCGCTATCTATAGCATAATGAAGAAGCTTGCACTGTGAGGTGCTCATAGCTATCTCATAAGCAACGGCCTCTCCGAGACTTCCTCGCTTTATTGATTCCTCCATAACAGCTATATAATCAAACTTATCTATAATATCCTTAATTCGTTCTGTGTCCAGAGGGCAGATGAATCTGGCATTTATCAGCTCAGGTTCAAATCCGCTTTCAGCCTTGATCCTGTCTCTGACTTCAACTGCGGTTCTTACCATATCACCAACAGCAAAGAATGCGACTGTCTTACATCTAGCTTCACCAACCTGCGAACTGAAGTTTATAACCTCAGCCTTGCCGCGAATATACTTAAAGCTTCTGTCATCAAGCTCTGAATAAGCAGTTCCTTTTGGATACTTTATCGCAACCGGTCCGTCACAGGTAAGAGCATAATCCATTGCATCCTCTAAGTCCTTCGCACCTCTCGGTGCAATGACCGTAAGGTTCGGTATCGATCTCAGGAACGTGGTATCATAGATACCCATATGCGTTTCGCCATCCTCACCCACTATACCGGATCTGTCGATCATTATAATGACATGCAGCTTCTGAAGTCCGATATCATGAAGCAGCTGATCGTAACCTCTTTGCAGGAATGAGCTATAAAGTGCAACTATAGGAATATTTCCACCCGCAGCAAGTCCTGCCGCAAATGTGAGTGCATGCTGCTCTGCTATTCCGACATCAAAGCACCTTTCTGGGAAAGCCTTCTGAAAAGCCCTCACACCTGTACCCTTCGCCATAGCTGCAGTGATAGCAACTATTTTGTCATTCTCCTCTCCCAGCTGCAGAAGCTTCTTAGAGAAAACCTCTGTATAGGAAGGTGCCTTTTTCTCTGCAAGAGTATGACCATTTTCTATATTGAACGGACCAACTCCGTGGAAGAATTCAGGATACTTCTCTGCGAACTTGTAGCCCTTACCCTTCTTGGTCTTGATATGAACGATAACAGGTCTGTCAAGCTTAAATGCATCTGAGAATATCTCAACCATCTTCTCTGTATCATGACCATCGATAGGACCTACATATGTTATACCCATATCTCCGAATATAGTACCCGGAACTAACATATTTTTGATGGAATCCTTTGATTTTTTGATTCCCTTTGCCACCTTCTGGCCGACACCCGGGATATCAAGAAGTACATTTTCCACGCTTGATTTAAATTCATTATATGACTTACCAACTCTTATCTTACTTAGTGTGCTGGAAAGTCCTCCTACATTCTGAGATATAGACATCTCATTATCATTTAATACGATAAGACAATTAGACTTGAGCTGTGACAGCTGGTCAAGTGCTTCAAAGGCCATGCCGCCAGTCATGGAGCCATCTCCGATAACAGCGCAGATTTTCTCATCCGTTCCTCTGAGCATCTTTGCCTGAACCATACCTATTACTGCGGATATAGAGGTTGAGCTGTGTCCTGTGTTAAATGCATCAGCCTCCGACTCGCTTGTCTTTGGAAATCCGCTTATACCGCCATACTGTCTCAGCTTATAAAATTCATCCTTTCGACCGGTAAGAATCTTATGAGTATAGGACTGATGTCCAACATCGAAAACAATCTTGTCATTTGGAAAATCCATACATCTATGAAGCGCCATTGTAAGCTCAACGGCACCAAGATTGGATGCAAGATGTCCACCGGTCTTGCTTACGCTCTCAATAATAAAGCTTCTTATTTCCTTGGCAAGCTCCGGCATATCATCCAGGTCCAGATTCTTTATATCATTTTCCTTTTTTATCTTATCTAATAATCCCATTATTTATGTCCTGTTATTATCTTAATGATGTAGCATCTCAGAATCCTTGGTAACCTATGATAACCTATAGGATTCTTTAGTGCATCAATAATCTCGTTTAGTGAGCATTCTTACAAGCTCAAGAAGTGCGTCTCTGTAAACACTTTCACCCACGGTCTCCTCAATAAGTCTGACTGCCTTTTCAGACTCAGTATTTACATACTCCTTAGACTTTTCAATTCCAAAGCTTGCCACAAATGTATTCTTCTGATTTCTTTCGTCCTGATGAACCTCTTTACCAAGCTTCTCGGCATCTCCTATAATATCAAGGATGTCATCCTGAACCTGGAAGGCCATTCCCACTGCTTCTCCGGCCCTTTCAAATGCATTTACTGTAGCCTCATCTGCACCTGCTAGAATAGCTCCCATCATGAAGGAAGCTTCGATCAGTGCACAGGTTTTATTCTTATAGATATAATCTCTATCCACGTCTCTCACGATATGGCCCGAAAGCTGAACATCCAGTCCCTGGCCTCCGATCATTCCATCAATCCCGGCCTTTTGATATAAGACCTTCTCAGCTCTGCAGCAGTTTATGAGTGCTTTAGACGAAAGCTCACCCTTTTCAACCATATCGGCAACACTGCACATAGCTTTAGACACAACCTCCATAGAATAATTAAGGAGTGCATCTCCGGCAAGAATCGCAGTACTTTCATTAAACTGAACATGAACAGTAGGTCTGCCTCTTCTCATGGTATCATCATCCATTGCAGGAAGATCATCATGAATAAGAGAATAGGTATGGATCATTTCTATTGCTGATATAAATGGTTCAACCATAAGCTTGAACTCTTCTGAAGCATCAGATCCACCCTTATTATTTGCCATATATGTAAGGTATACAAGCACCGGCCTTACTCTTTTCCCTCCGGCCTCTATCGCATAGTTCATCGCCTTCGGAACATCCGATGGTGCATCCTCCGATGGAAGATACCTCTTTATTATCTCTTCAACTATTTCTGTATAGTTCATTTTCTTCCCCTTAATAATCAAACTTATTCATCAGGCTTATTAATCCATATAACTCATCAGGCTTATTCATCTATATAAGTCATCAGGCTTATTCATCACCATTTAGTATCTGGATTTCCTTCTCAACTCCCTCAAGATGATTCTTACACTCCTCAGCAAGCTTAACACCTTCCTTATAAAGCTCAAGCGACTGCTTTAAAGAAGTGCCTGACTTACCGAGTTCAGAGTTGATCTCCTCTATTCTGGCAAGTGCCTTTTCTACATCAAATTCCTGTTTCTTCTCTGCCATATGTATATTTCTCCATATTAGTATAAATTATCAAATATTATTTTTTCTTATGCCTCGCTTCTGAGAAACGTCCCTCTCGGCATCGCTCGAGCCATATCACTTCGTGATATGCAATCCCTGCTTCGCAAGTATTGATTCTGCTACGCAGAATGCTTCTGTCCTTCGGACAGACTCACGATTCTCCGAATCGTGAGCTGATTCGCTTCCGTTTCGGGTGCCCTAATGGTGCTAAACTCTCACTTCGTGCCAAGGCACTCGTGAATCGTTAAGCGCCGAGACCCGAAAGGTCCTCGAGTGACATTTCTCAGACTGCTCGGCATTTTAAATCTAATCAACGAATGATTGCCGATAAATCTCCATCGTGAACTGTAATGCGAATCTCATCACCTGAGCTCACATCGTTTACAGACTCGAGCGGCTTACCTCCGCTTTCGAGATATCCAAATCCATTCTTAAGCTTTGCAGTCGGTGACAGACCATCGAGTCTAGCTATTGCTACTCCAAGTCTGTTTTTATATGAATTAAACTTACCATCCATCAAAAGCGTCATTCTGTCAGAAAGACTCGCCAGATATTGCTGACGGTCATGAAGAAGCTTTTCAGGACTGAGTGCTTCAAGTCTCTTTCTTAAGCCTTCGAGTCTGAGACTTGTCTCGCTTATTCTTGAACGAACTGCTCTGTCCATTTCATTTCGAAGTGATCTGAATCTGTTTATGGTTGACATAATATCAGGAATTGCCAGCTCTGCTGCTGCTGACGGAGTAGGTGCTCTCATATCTGCCACATAGTCAGCAATTGTATTATCAACCTCGTGACCTGTTCCGGATATAATAGGTGTCTTAGCTGCATACACAGCTCTGGCAACTATTTCTTCATTGAAAGCCCAGAGGTCTTCAATTGAACCTCCGCCACGACCAATTATTATCGTATCAAGTCCCATTTTATCGAGTGTCTCGATACCCTTTACAATAGTTTCAGCCGCTCCATCCCCCTGAACCTTTGCAGGATACAATACGAGCTGAACATAAGGATTTCTTCTTTTGGCTATATTCATGATATCCTGAATGGCCGCTCCTGTTTTTGCGGTTACGATACCAACAGCCTTAGGATATGCGGGAATAGGTTTCTTGATATCGAAGTCAAAAAGGCCCTCTTCATTCAGCTTTTCCTTCAGCTTTTCATATTCGGCAAAAAGCTTTCCCTTTGTATTCTCATCCTGGATTATCTTTCTTGCATAAAGCTGGTATCTTCCATCCCTTTCATATACATTTATCGAGCCTTGTATATAAACGGACATTCCGTCCTCCAGGCGGAACTTAAGCCCTGATGGAATGCTACTTTTGAACATAACACAAGGCATGGAGCCCGTTTCATCCTTTAAAGAAAAATATATGTGCCCCATGCTATGATATTTGCAATTAGATACTTCGCCCTTTATTACAAGGCTTTTAAGAAGATAATCACTTGCTATTAGATTTTTAATATATGTATTTACCTGTCCTACGGTGTAATACTTCATTCAATCAGCCCCGAAAGTACGCCGTTTATAAATGCCGGCGCTTTATCATCGCAGTATGCCTTTGCAAGCTCTATCGCCTCATTGACAGCAACCTTGTCAGGTATGTCTTTGTCATACTTTATTTCATATACTGCAACGCGAAGAATAGCAAGCTCTGCTTTACCAAGTCTTTTGGTCTTCCATCCCTTGCTATTTTTTTCTATCGTTTCATCGATATCCTTTATGTTATTCTTGATAAGATCAACCTTTGTGGTTATATAATCTCTGTCTTCGTCTGAACAGTCTGCAAAATCTTCCTCTTCCAGTTCAGGAATATCATCCTCATAAAATGGAATCTGAAAAACATTTCTGAAAACCGCTTCTCTTAGTTCGTGTCTGGTCATAATTATTCTCCGAAATCTACATTGGATACTCTGACATTTACTGACTTACACTCAAGTCCTGTCATGGTAAGAAGCGTGCTTTTGACTTTTTCCTGAATCTCACGAGATACCTCAAGTATGTTATATCCAAACTTTACAACTATGGATATATCAACCTTGATGAGCTGTCCTTCAATAAGAACTCTCACTCCGTTAGCAAGACTGTTCTTTCCAAGCTTTGCAATAATGTCCCTTGAGACACCACCTGTAAGCTTTGAAACACCGTCCACTTCAGTAACCGCAAGTCCGACTATGCTCGCAATGACATCGTCTGCTATCTTGATCACTCCAGCACTTTCTTCATCTATAAGAATATTTGTATCCTTTTCCTTCTCTGACATTGTGATTCCTCCTATTTTATGTGGATTCCATTTAACATGATCAATCAGTGGCCTCAGTCGCAACTGATTCCGTCTCTGCCACAGTTGAGTCCATTTCTGCCACATCTGATTCTGTCTCTTCTAATTTAGTATCTATCGATTCATTCTCAACCAAACCAGTCTCACCATCTCCATCCTCAGTCAGATAAACCGCACCATCCATTATACCAAGAATGGTCGGAATACCGGTCCAGAACAAAAGCAGATAAATAAGACCTTTTTTTACATTTCCCATATAGAATTGATGAATTCCGACGGTGCCGAGAAAAAATGCAAGAACACCGGCTATGGTTCTATTCTTTTTAAGCATAATAATAATCCTTTTAAAATACTGGGTATTAAAAACCACAATGACATTCTACCAAAAATACGAGTATTCTACAATGTAAGTTTTAAACATCAGAGTATTTTCTCTTATACTTGCCTGTTATCGCCTGCGCCTTGTTAAACTGAAGTGCAGCGATAAACATGGATACCAAACCAATTGATGTAAAGCTCAGGTTGATAAGCGAGATATATAAAGTGCTTATTGTTAAGATTATCCCTATTATTGTAGTGAGTTCATTTGCCCATATCATAATAGGAACCTGAACCAATGCTACGGTGAAAATAAGCGTTTGAATCGTATAGAACACTCTGTCCGGCACATCATCAAACCCATCATAGGATTTCCAAAGCAAAAAGTAGTCAATTACAGACATAATTATGATGATCACACTATAAATGATCATCGCCCTCTTCATTTCCCTCTGCTCAGGCTGCCTGTAGAACTCAGTTCTGGTAGGCTTTTCTTTTACATCGTAGTAAGCTCCGGATTCGGGATTAAAGTTTTCGATGTTTTTGTTTTCGAAGTATTGGTCTTCGACATATTGATTTTCATTGTTTTTGAAATCCTTTTTCTGGGAATTATCATCAGTAAGGGAAGTGTAATAATCATTCTCCATTTTGTACCTCCGAAGTCTCACATTTATTCTGATTCTTCAGCCATCTCTTCAGCCACCTCTTCAGTTTCATCGCCACTATTAGCCGGCTTTTCTATTGACTTACCTTTCGAACGTCTGTATAAAACAATAAATACTATCCATGATGCTATCATTACAAACAGTCCAGGTACAAGGCCTTCCGGAATATACTCAAATCTAAGACTGTGCTGTCCCGGAGAGAGCTTTATAGCCGTAAAGCCTCTAAGTGCTCGTACAGTTTCCACTCTTTCGTTTCCGTCATACACCTTCCACCCCTTGTCGTAAGGAATTGTTGTAAACAACACTTCACCTTCTTCAATTGTGACATCAGCACTAAGACTTCCCTCACCCATTTCGGTGATATTCATATTCTTTTCCTTAAGATCACTCAGAATTTCTGATGCTTTTTCGGAATCATATTTGCTGAAATACCATACAAGCGATGTCTCTACGGAGGTTTCAAAAACAACATCTACCGTTACACCCTTCTCGAGCTCAGGAAGAGCCAGCCAGCCGTTGGTTATAGGGCCGGATATATACACCTCTCCATTCAAGAGAACAGTCACCTGGTCTGTGTCAGTTGCCGCAAGATATATATAATAGAGTCCCTTTTCTTCCGTGTCATACTCCATTATAAATGAAGCGACATTTTTACCATATGGTTGAATAAGTACAGAATTTGTATTATTTACCCCCTCCTTGATATTACAATCATAATAATCATAGAGTACATTTGCATTTATATCTTTCATTACTACAGTTTCTTCACCATTAATGAGCTTAGCTATCTGATTTATATTTGCCGGGGGATTTATCTCTTCTGATGGTTCATATGCAAGTATATTCTTACTTACATTATATCCCAGAGTTTGACAGATTTCATTTTCTTCCTGATAAACCTGATTATCATATGTGTAATAATGATTCCTTACTCCGAGAATTGAACTTGTGAAAGGTGTATATCCCTGGTAGATAAACTCGTTGTTCAGATAACTGAATCCCATATCCATCATCGCAAGTACACTGTCACCATAAATAGTTGAACAAAATGTACTGGCTGAGTTAAGCCCAAGGAAACTGCTTTCATTTGTAATAGAAGGATTTAATATTTCCTCCCTATAAAACTGTGCAGAGTGCTGATCATCCCTATCCTCAAAATAATTTATCATCGCATTAAGATCTGCCTCATCTTTTGTAAAGGATGACTCATTAAAATTATAAAATGAATTTGCAAAAATCTCTGCTATAAATAAAACTGAAAAAATAATCACGGAAATCTTACTTATTTTTTTATTTATAGCACCTGATTGAATTACAGCAGAATAAACAAAGGATAGAATAATATTTATAAATATAACAGTAGTACTGTTTATTTTCGAATCAAGATCAACCATGAAAAAGCATAAACACATAAACAGGATTGTAAGAATCTCAGCCAATACCAGTCTTACAAACCTATCTCTATTCTCATCAAATTCACTTTCCTTATCATTAAACGTACTTATAACATCAAATGCCATACAAAGAACAAGGAATATCAAAATAAACGAAAATCTGTTTGGAATAAGAAACTGCTCATGGAAACCATGCCAGATATAGTTAAGCACTCTCTCATTCATGCTGATCACGAGAATAAAAAGTATACCCAAATGTCTGAGTTTATCACGTCGAGTTATTTTTGAAGAAAGAAAATATAAAAAGCAAAGAAGAAAAAGTGCACTTCCTGCATATATATTTGCTGCACCATTATATCTCTCTGTCACAACAGGTTTTGTTAAGAAAAATGCATTTTTAAACATACAAAAAACATTTCCAAAAAGACCAAAAGCGGGTCTCGGAAAATCTGCCGTTGATGTACTTGAGATACCAAAGTACGTTACAAAAAGAGAAGGCGCAGTCATTCCTGCCGAAAGAAAAGAGCTGCCAACAAAGATGAGGATTCTTCTTCCAAACTGCTTTGGTGAATCATACTTCCAAAACAAAACATATATACCCAGAAAAATACAGATCATAAATGCCATATAAAAATTCAGGTACATAGTTAGACAAAGTGTCCATATATACATAAATGGTTTATTATCTCTAAGAAGTCTCTCAAGTGCGACGAGAACAATCGGAAACATAATAAGACTATCAAGCCACATAACGTTCCAAAAATAACCACAAACAAAGCCACTTAGTGAGTAGCCTACCGAAAGTGCAACAATAACTGTATTTTTACCCTTTGCATTTTCTTTTTTTGACAAATAATAAGAAAACGAAGCAGCTGAAAGCGCTATCTTTAAAATAATGATAAATGTTATAGCACTCTCGATACTACTCTTT
>CACYJP010000046.1 GCA_902774725.1 uncultured Lachnospiraceae bacterium | reverse complement strand
CTTCTTCAGATTCTTTCTCTCTGTGTAATCTATCTCAACCTTCGGGGCTTCCTTGCCGCTGGAGTAGAATGCAGCAAGTGAAGCAGCCTCCTCAAAAACTCTGTCAGGAAGATCCATCAGTCCCTTATCATTTGCCTTCAGCTTTACGATAACATGCGAACCTGGCATCTGCTTTGCATGGAACCATATATCCTTACCTTCTGCAAAGCCAAATGTAAGCTCATCGTTCTGGATATTGTTCTTTCCGACATAGATATCATACCCATCTGAAGAGATGAAATGGAGCGGCTCACTCGCTTTGATCTTCCGCTCTCCCTTAGAGGATTTTTTCTTCTTGATGATATCAGCCTTTTCAAGCTCCTGTCTCAGCTGCGCGATATCCTCATCACCGGATGCCATATCGAGACTGTGCTTAGCTGAAAGCAGATAATCCAGTTCCTCCTTTGTCTTCTCAAGAAATTCTGTCAGTGCAACAAAGGTTCTCTTCTTTTTATTGTACTTGGCAAAATATTTCTGCGAATTCTCCTGTGCCGTAAGGTTCGGATCAAGCGGAATAGTTATCTCCTGATTATCATAATAATTAATGCACGTAAGCTCACTATCTCCGCCTTTAAGATTGTAGCCATAGGTATTTATTAGCTCTCCGTATACCTTGTACTTATCTCTGTCCTCAGTATCCTTCATCTGCGAGAGCTGAAGGTCATACTTCTTAGTTGCTCTTTCAATAAGTGTTGTTAGAAGCTTCTTTATATCAGACGATGATGATTTAATCGTAATGCTCTTTTCCTTCTGCTGATAGAATTCACGTAAGAGTCCGCTGATAGTTGCATCCTCCGGACAGCTAAGCTCATCAAATCTTGTAAGCTTAATTGAGTGATAGTCCTTTGCTACTCCATCCACATATGCTATACACGGATTGAAACTACCTTCCTTAATACAGTTTATTATCTCTTCAAAAACGTCCAGAACTCTTTCCTTCTCATCGTCTCTAAGCTCATTAAACATAGCTCTTGCATCTATATCAGATCGGTAAACTATCTCCTCGGCAAGACCCTTGGAAAAGCCTGTAAAAGAGGTGAAAATCGCCTTAGATACATTTACACTTTTAGATGAAAGTGTGTCTGATAAAGAGCCTCTGCTGTAACTGCTTACTATATCTATCTTTCCCTGTCCTTCCGGAGCCTTATACTCCTGTCCCGGATAGAGTATTCTTACTTCCTTATCACTGTTACTAGATACAGCATCACTAAGATCCGGCATAACTCTTTTCATCGAGTCGATTATGTTCATATCACCATCCAGCAAAATGATGTTGCTCTGACGCCCCATTATCTCAACTATAAGATGCTTCTCTCCTATATCGCCCATCTCATCCAGATGCTCGAATACAAAGTCAAAGACTCTGTCAAAACCGGGCTGTTCAACTCTGATAAGTCTGCCGTTTCCAAGATGCTTTCTAAGCAGCATGCAAAAGGCCGGAGCCTGCATAGGTGCAGGAGGAAGCGTGTCAGCGATATAAACTATAGGAAGAGATGCGTTGCATGATATATACAGCTTTGTTTGTCCTTTATATCCCTTTATCGTAATCGTAATGACATCAGAAGAAGGCTGCTGAATCTTAAGAACTCGTCCTCCCTCAGAAGCCTTTTTTATATCATTTATTACATTACTTATCACCACTCCGTCGTATGCCACTTTAATTCCTCTCTAAATATATATTAGGGGACAGCTTACAAATATTCATTGCTTAACTGTCCCCAATTAATCTTAATTTATTATTTACTATAATGATCTTTCTATAATGCTCTCTTATCGATAAAGCCTAGATCTCATTATAGAGCTGCTCGTAAAGCTTAGCACTCTTGTCCCAGCTGTAATCCTGCTCCATAGCTCTCTTAACCATATCATTCCATGCAGATCTATCATCAAAGAATACATGCTTAGAATAATTGATTGTATTCAGAAGCTCTCTTGCATCATAGTTTGCAAAACTAAAGCCTGTACCTGTTCCATCATACTCATTGTATGGTTCAACAGTATCCTTAAGTCCACCGGTCTCACGAACGATAGGAAGTGCACCATACTTAAGTGCCATCAGCTGTGTAAGTCCGCATGGTTCAAATCTTGAAGGAACAAGAATTGAATCACAGGCTGCATATATCTTATGTGATAGCTCATCACTGAAGTAGATATTTGCAGAAAGCTTAGCAGGATGGAAGCCTTCGTAGTATTTAAACATTTCCTCATATCTTCTGTCACCGGTACCAAGCACAACCAGCTGAGTACCATCTGTCATGATATCATTCATGATATGATCAACCAGATCAAGTCCCTTCTGATCTGTCAGTCTGGAAACGATACCCATCATATATACATTTTCATCCTGAGGAAGTCCCAGCTCCTTCTGAAGTGCAAGCTTGTTTTTCGCTTTACCCTTCTTATAGGTTCTGATGTTATACTTCGCTTCGATCTTATCATCCTTAGAAGGATTAAATATATCGTAATCGATACCATTTACGATACCCCAGAGACTCTGCCAACGAGCCTGAAGAAGTCCGTCAAGACCTTCTCCGAAGTATGGAGTCTGAATCTCATGAGCATAGGTATTTGAAACTGTAGTGATCTTGTCTGCATAAACAAGTCCACCCTTCAGCATACTCGCATCCTTATTCATCTCAAGCTTGTCCGGGGTGAAAAGATATCCCGGAAGTCCTGAATATTCCTGAATAGTTTTGATATCCCATTTCCCCTGGAACTGAAGGTTATGAATAGTCATAACTGACTTGATTCCCTGATAGAAAGGATTGTCCGCAAAAAGGGTCTTCAGATAAACAGGTACAAGTCCTGCCTGCCAGTCATGACAATGAACTATGTCAGGTCTGAATCCTATGCTCGGAAGTATTGAAAGTGCAGCCTTGCTGAAATAACAATACTTCTCTATATCCCACTTAACATCTCCATAGATGTTAAAGCCATTGAAGTAATACTCGTTATCGATAAAGTATACCGGAACCCCTTCATACTCCATATACATAACACCAACATACTGCTGCTTCCAGCCGATGTCCATATGGAAATGTGTGATATACTTCATATTCTTTTTATACTTCTCAGGGAGACACATATAATTAGGAATGATGATTCTCACATCATATTCATTACGATTAAACTTTTTTGGAAGTGTTCCAACTACATCAGCAAGACCTCCGGTCTTGATAAAAGGAACACATTCTGAAGCAATATAAGCCACTCTTTTCATGCATTGAACCTCCATAAATAAAATCAAAATACCTAAACTTAATTATAACAAAATTATCCCCTTTTGAATAGCAAGAAAAATGTTATAAGCACGATTATTTTTTACGCATTTCAAGGAACTTTATGATAAGGTCAACGCATCCTCTGATACCAAGTTTTTCTGTATCAAGTGAAAGGTCATAATTCTTAACATCTGTCCATTCGCATCCGGTATACTTGAAGAAATAATCCGCTTTTCTTTCATCTACTTTTGCCAGATAATTACGAAGCTCTGCATCAGGCATATAGTGTCTCGACTGAGCTCTCTTAAGCTTGAAGCCAATAGGTGCATGCACAAATACATTTACCACATCCGGATCATCCTTAAGTATATAGTTAGCGCAGCGTCCGACGATTATACACGACTCTCTTTTCGCAAGCTCCATAATGATCTCTGACTGATAATCATAGATATTCTTGATATAGATCATATCACTGTCTTCGATTTTGGTCGTAAGCACATCATCTATTTCGGGAGTAGGAAGAGGATCATGATATATCTCTTTTGCCACATCAAAAAGTGAGGTGTCCTTTATACGTGAATCATCTGCAACATGATCATCAACCATGTTCTCATTCTTCGATACAAGTCTGAACATCTCGCTATTGTAGCAGCTAACCCCAAGCTCCTCTGCCAGTCTGGTTCCTATCTTCTGACCACCCGAGCAGTACTCTCTGGCAATTGTGACTATGAACCTATCCATACGTATCCTCCTGATTAATTATTATCTTATAATTTGCAAGCAATCAACAATCCATTCGGAAAGTCCGCACTTCGTGCTCTACTCTTCTACATTTGTATAAACATCCTGTACGTCATCATCAGCATCCAGAAGATCAAGTATTCTATCAAGGTTCTTCTGTACATCTTCATCTGTTACTGAAACATAATTCTGAGGGATCATTGTAACCTCAGCAGATGCCATCTTGATACCTTCTTTATCAAGTGCATCTCTTACTGCTGAAAAGTCAGCAGGTGAAGTAATGATTTCGAATGAATCCTCTTCCTCTGAGAAGTCCTCAGCTCCTGCATCAAGAGCAAGCATCATGAGGTCATCTGCATCCATCTCGATCTCTTCTTTATCAAGTATGATCTGTCCCTTCTCATCGAACATATATGATACGCATCCGCTGACACCGATGCTTCCGCCACCCTTTGTGAATGCACTTCTTACATTTCCGGCAGTACGGTTGTTGTTATCTGTAAGACACTTTACGATGATAGCGATTCCGCCCGGGCCATATCCCTCATATGTGTTATATGAATAGTTAACATTTTCAAGATCGCCGGCAGCCTTCTTGATACCTCTTTCGATAGTGTCGTTAGGCATGTTGTTAGCCTTTGCTTTAGCTATAACATCACGAAGCTTTGCATTATTCTCAGGGTTTGGACCACCCTCCTTAACTGCTACTGCGATTTCACGTCCGATAACTGTAAAAGCCTTTCCCTTGGCTGCATCGTTCTTTTCCTTCTTAACTCTGATATTCGCAAATTTTGAATGTCCTGACATAATTATTTCCTCTTCTTTCTATCAATTAATTAGTATTTTATTTATTCATCCGTTTCCGGAAGCTTTGTTATCTTTACTGATTTTATCAGTTTATCTTCGATTTTTAAAGTCTCAAAGGAATATCCTCCATAATCGATTTTGATATTTCCTTCATCCTTTGGAAAACCACCTATCATATACAGGATAAAACCGTTAAGTGTTTCTATATCTGTATCCGGAAACTCGAGTCCCTCTATCTCATCCTCAAGATCATGAAGCCTGATCATTCCATCAACAACAAAGCTGTCTCCATAAGCCGCTCTTACCTCTTCTGTTTCCTGATCATGCTCATCCCAGATATTTCCGACTATCTCTTCAAGGATATCCTCAAGCGTAACTATTCCATCAGTCTGGCCGTACTCATCAAGGACAACTGCCATATGCATCTTATCCTTCTGCATCTTCTTCAGAAGCTTGGCTATATCATAGGTTGGATGGATGTACATCGCATCCTCCATAACATCCTCTACTATACATTCAGGATTCTCCAGGTACATCCTTGTCATATCCTTCAGGTGTAGCAGTCCGACGATGTTATCAATATCCTCACCATAAACAGGATATCTGGAATAACCACTCTCAAGACACTGACTGATTATATCCGAAATGATATCCTCCTTCGAAACAGCAAATATTTTATTTCTGCTGGTCATTATATCCCTTGCTATCTTATCATCCAGATCAAGGATGTTCGAGATCATCTCAACCTCTTCCTCCTGGATGTAGCCGGATTTCTGACCCTCTTCAACCATAGAGAGTATCTCTTCCTCTACCTGTTCTTCGTCTTTCTTTTTAAACATAAATCTCCTAAAAGCTATTTATTGAAAATGTATTTTTTTAGACAAGATAGTTTATCTCACCTATTTCTTTTCCATCTTTAAAATAAACTCTCGGCACACGTCTTGAGACGTGACATGCCATCTCATAATTAAAGCTGTTTGCCGGCTCGGCTACTTCCTCTATGGAGATATGATTCTCTCCCTGAGTACCGAACAGAACAACCTCATCTCTTATTTTAACATCATCTATATCTGTGACATCAATCATTATCTGGTCCATGCATACCCGTCCGAGTATAGGAGCATACTGTCCGTGGATCAATACTCTTCCGTTATTGGAAAGAGCTCTTGGATATCCGTCAGCATAGCCTGCAGAAACTGTTGCCACCTTAGTAGGCTTATCTGTCACATATGTCCAGCCGTAGCCTATTCCTCTTCCCGCTTCAAGAGTCTTTATATGAACAACCCTAGACTTAAGTGTCATTGCAGGTTTTAGAACTACAGACTTATCTATCTCCTCAGATGGATAGAGACCATATATTACTATACCAAGTCTCATCATATCAAAGCCTTCGGAGTGTATCTCCATCGCTCCGGCACTATTATCTATATGACGTATCTTAAAGTCTGCACCTTTTGCCTCCATAGTTTTTACAAACCATGAGAACTTTTCATACTGTGTCATGGCGTCAGACTTGTTCTCATAATCAGCCTTAGCATAATGGGTAAAGATTCCCTCAACATCCAGCCCATCCATCGAAAGGAGCTTCATTGCTTCCTTCACATCAGACTCTGTGCACTGGAAGCCTATCCTGCTCATACCGCTATCAACCTTGATATGAACCTTCGCCTTCTTTCCAAGCTTAAGTGCTGTCTCTGATAAAAGCTTTGCTTCTTCTGCATCATAGATGGCAAGTGTTATATCATTATTAACAGCCGCCTCATATTCTGATTCATCTGTATATCCGAGAATAAGGATTGGCTTAACTATCCCGGCATTCCTCAGTTCAACCGCTTCATCCATTGTTGCTACAGCGAAATAATCTGCCAGGTCATCCATTTCCTTTGCAAGTGTCACCGAACCGTGACCATATGCGTCTGCCTTTATTACAAGCAGCGTTTTCCTGTCAGCAGGGTTGAGTGCCTGCACGGTTTTTATATTATGTCTTATCGCATCAAGGTTGATGTCCGCTTGAATTCTTCTGTATTCTTCCATATCTACATCTCAATCCTCCAGCTATAACTCCATTTTCGAACCCTATAATCCAACATATAACATTTTCCATCATACTTATAGAAGATCATATAATAGTCCATATCATCCAGTTCGTCGTTCATATCATAAATGTCATAGCTTGTCGTTTTATTTTTTTCTTTAATAATATCCATCAGCTTTTCATCATTTCCGTATTTATGGCCATTATATTCCCAATATATTTTAAACTTAGCGATATATACATCGCTTACATCGATTCCTTTTTTATCCTCTATGTATTTTTCAACATCATCTACATCAACAAAAGTTAATCCATTTTTATAGTAACCGACCTTGCAATCTTCAGCCTTTTTTAGGTCTTCCAGCTCGTAAGATGCCTTGAAATCTGATAGAAGTATGTCTCCATTATCCCTACAATCTTCTCTGTAATTAGTAATTATCTCGCCATAGTTTTCTCCGCTATATCCAAGCCCCTTTAGGTATTCATACATAATATCCTGATCAGTCGCTAAATAATCAGAATTACTTATGAGTCCCGGAATAAAACCTAAATCTTGTTTATAAAGCACATAATCATTTGGAGTTTTTTTACCTTCATCAAAGTCATACTCTACACCATATATGGCGTCTTTATCTCTATTATTTATTGCTTCAAAATAACGATCCAAAAGCTTTTCCTGTTCACTCTTGAAAATGTTCTTAAACAGGAAAAATCCACCCACTCCAAGTGCGGCAACTAAAAGAATTACAAGTGTGATTATAAGAGGCTTCTTAGAACCCTTTTTCTTCTTGGAAGCCTTCTCTGTCTTAAGCTCAGTCCCCATACTGATTTGAGATTGAACCATTGCGGAATCAGGCATGGACTGTGGCATGGACTGTGGCATTGGTTGTGGCTCGGACTGATGAACAACCGGCTGCTTAGCTCCACAATATTCACAGAATAAAGCCTCATCACTTAACTGATTTCCACAATTCGGACAGTACTTCAATTTAAGTCACCTCTCAATTCAAAAATGATTTTAAGCTATCTTTCATTGTAACAAATAATCCTTAAGTTTTCCATAGCTCCGGGCATCATAATTCTTCACTCAGACATCATAATACTTCCGCGATTGCATCTATTATATCTCTTGCAAGCATAGACCTCTCACCGGCTTTGTCTCTCGCTATATCGCCCGCCATGCCATGCAAATGTACCGCCAGGCATGCAGTATCCATAACAGATATATCACTCGCCCTGTTCTGTGCCAGAAGCCCTGCCATCATCCCGGCAAGAACATCGCCTGAGCCACCCTTTGACATTCCGGAATTACCTGTAGTATTTACATATAAACATAATCCCTCTTTGTTTGTCACAATAGTCCTGGCATCCTTAAGAACAGTAATAAGTCCGTACGAATCAGACAAACTAAGTGCCTGGTGCTTACCATATTCTTTGATAAAGCTTATGTCCGAATCAAACCCAAGCCCCTTCATCATAAAATCGTAGGCAGCCTTATTATAATTTGCTTTTACTATCCTCGACATCTCCATCATATGTGGAGTGATCACTATATTTCCATTTCCGACCCGGGAAGAGAATCTATCAAACCACTTAGACGGTGTGCCCATAGAAATGATATTCAGCGCATCTGCATCAAGAACGAGTTTTTGTCCTTCCGACACTGTTTCAGCAAGAAATCTGAGAAGCGCCCTTGAAACATTTCCCGTACCAAGACCGGGGCCGGCAAGAATAACATCTGCCCAGTTTACTGCATCTCTTAATTCAGTAAAGAATTCATCTTTGTATAAACTACTCAGTTTATTATTCCTTTTGAATAAATTCTTTCTTTTGTTTTTCCTGATTGATGCCTCAAGCTTATCACTCTCATAGGTAAGCACCATCGCTTCAGGAAGCTTATCTGAAAGGACGTCCCTGTTGCTCACATCTGTGACAACCTTAACAAGTCCGGCTCCAACCCTGTAGGCCGCTTCAGCCGCCATATATACAGCACCGTAAACCTGCTTTGAGCCGGCCAGGATCAAAACCTTCCCATAGGTACCTTTATTAGAAGCCGGCTTTCTTTCAGGCATTTTACCTGCCACAGCTTCCTCATCATATTCATAATAAACAAATATGCTTTCGTTATCTCTTCTGCTTTTCTCCAGGTCAGACGGATCATCCAGCATTCTGATTTTTGCATTTTCAAAAAACGCATCCATCTCAGCTACACTCTTCGGAACATAAAGCCCGATGCTTTCACACCTGATATCTCCTGAGTAATCTCTGCCTTCATTTATGAGCATACCGTACTTGATATATTCAAATGTAACAGTCATATCACAGCTTACAGCGGTTCCGAGTATATGTCCGTCATCTGCGCTTATTCCACTTGGGATGTCCGTTCCAACAACAAACGCTCCGTTTATGCTTACTTGATTTATCCACGAAACTGCATCCTTTTGGACGCCTGCCACCTCTCTGGTAAGCCCGACACCGAATATACCGTCTATGATTACTTTGTAGTTATGCAAACCTTCCTTTGAGTTACATTTTTCATCTGAATCCTGACCTATATCAAAGGAATCTATGAATATAACTCCGGCTTTTTTTGCCTTCTCTATCTGAGCTGTATAAGACTCAGTTTTCCTGCTTATACCACCTATCTCATAGATATAGGTATCATATCCCATTTCCTTCAGCATCCATGCAGCAGCAACTGCATCTCCGCCATTGTTTCCGCTTTCAACAACAGAAAGAAGCTTGTCACTTCTTTTATCAAAACCGACAAGCTTCTTATAACTTTCATTTTTAGCTGAGTACTTCTCAGCATTTGTAATAGCATCATCTATAGCTTCAGCCAGCTTTTTCGCTGCCGACTCCATAAGAGTAAGTCCGGGAATCCCAAGAGTCTCCTGTGTATACTTATCTATAGCCTGAGCCTGTTTTCCTGTAAGATAAAACTTCATATTTTCTCCACTATCTAATTACAGTTTTCCAAGAGCATATATCTTATTTATATCTCCTGAGATAACACTATATGGCCAGTACTTACAGCTTCTCTCGTAAGAACCGGGATCATTTACCATAAATCCATTAGCATTATAACCATAGATTACGATGAAGTGACCTGCACCGGAGTGAGTGAAGTTACCATAGTGTACACTGAGTATAAGCATCTCACCTCTATCGATTGCAGCCATCATCTCAGCTTCAGTATTTGATATCTCATGACAATACAGTCCGAAATCTCCACATCCGTTTAAGAACAGACTGTGTGCAGTTCCCGCTCCCGGAACATAGTGTCCATGATTCATACTGTATGTTGCAACAAGCGGAGGTGATGCATTGGTTATATTGGTAAGCGCTGTTATACACATCGCAAAGCTTGTAGGTCCACAGGCTGATGATTTCATAGTACCTGTTCCGTATGGATAACCTGCCCATCTAGGATCGTACTGAAGGAATAATGGATGATCTGCAGCTAACTCTTCCGCAGTCAGATTAACATCAAATCCATCAACCGGAGCAGTCTTATTCATACTGGAAACGACAAGGATACCATTATAGTTGGATGCAGCTCGTTTTTCCTTTGCATCCTTTTCAGCCTGAGCTATAATTGCTTCTTCATCTGCAGAAAGATCGTCTTCCGAAAATGCAGCCATTGCTTCCTGTGAATCCTGCTCAGCATCACCGATCATATCATCATACTCTTCATCAGTTGGTGCAAGCGTTGCTGCCTCTGTAGCGTATTCAATTTCCTGTCTGGTCGACTGAGACTTCTGATATTCAGCAAGAAGCATCTGGTTTATTTCTTCATCTGTATGTCCGGCCTGAGTTGTCTCCTCTTCCTTAGACTTCGTTTTTTCTCCGATATAGAGCGACAGAAAAAGGGCTGCTACCATAACAACCGGAAATATAAGAAATATGCAGATAAACTTCATTTTCTTTGACATTACCTTACCTCATTCAGTCTCTCTAACTTCGAATATGAATCATACTAAAAATCCAGCTTACCGCTGATTAATCATGGAGCTTTCTCTTATCTACTACTCTTACAGCCTTACCTTCGCTTCTTACGATTGACTTCGGAGGAAGGAGATGCATCTTAGGTCTGATACCAAGCATCTGAACCATAGCTCCTGTAAGTGCCTTTCTTGCATTTTCAAGATCTGAGTCTTCTCTCATAGCCTTGAACTGTTCCTCAGAAAGCTCAACATTTATATCAAATGTATCTTCATTTCCTATACGATCTACCATTATCTGATAGTTTGGTGTATATCCTGTCTTCAGAAGGACTGTCTCGATCTGTGAAGGGAATACATTTACACCACGGATGATCATCATATCATCTGAACGTCCCTTTGGCTTACACATCTTGATATGTGTTCTTCCGCATGAACATTTCTCTCTCTTAAGTACTACAAGGTCTCTTGTTCTGTATCTGAGAAGTGGGAATGCTTCCTTATCGAGTGATGTGAACACAAGCTCACCCTCTGTCCCTTCAGGAAGTACCTCTCCTGTATCAGGATCGATAACCTCTGCATAGAAGTGATCCTCATTTATATGCATTCCGGACTGTTCCTCACACTCAAACGAAACACCCGGTCCACTTATTTCTGTAAGTCCGTAGATATCATACGCCTTAATTCCAAGGCTCTGCTCGATGTTTTGTCTCATCTCCTCAGTCCATGGCTCTGCACCGAAGATACCGGCCTTAAGATTGATATCATCAGCTGTAAGTCCCATATCATGAAGCTTCTCACCTATATATGCAGCATAAGAAGGAGTACAGCAAAGAATAGTTGCATTCAGATCCCTCATAAACTGGATCTGTCTCTCTGTATTTCCGGAAGACATAGGTATTGTAAGACTTCCTACCTTGTGTGAACCATCGTGAAGTCCCGCACCACCTGTGAAAAGTCCGTAGCCATAAGCTACCTGAACAACATCCTTCTTTGAACCGCCTGCGGCAACGATTGCTCTTGCGCAGCACTCAGCCCAGAGATCTATATCATTCTGAGTATAAAATGCTACGACTCTTCTACCTGTTGTACCACTGGTAGAATGTATACGTACGCAGTCCTTAACAGGTCTTGAAAGAAGTCCATATGGATAAGCCTCTCTCAGATCATTCTTTGTAAGGAATGGAAGCTTGCTGATATCTGCCATACATTTGATATCCTCAGGCTTAACCCCCTTCTCATCCATAAGATTGCGGTAATATTCATTATTATCATAAACATACTTAACCTGCTTTAAAAACTTTTCCTCCTGAAGAGCCTTAAGCTGTTCAACAGGCATTGTCTCGATTTCTTCCTGAAAATACATCTTCTTTGCCATTTTTTCTTCTCCTTAATGATAAAACTTAAAAGGTGACTACGCACCGCATAGCCACCCCTTATAATACTATAATTATCAATTAAAAACAACGAAAAATATACTGTCTAAGCCATTTTCAAACTATATATCCTTTGCACTCACACCTTCAAACATAACATCATCGAACTCATCGACATGTATAGGCATACGATCCTCTTCAGGAGGAAGCTGCATATAATCACCGTAATAATGTCTGAGAGATGAATCATAATCACCCGGTACAAAGAACTTTCTGTCTCTTATCGGAAGCTCAGCTCTTGTTTTATACCACTCCTTTTTATATATGCAGTCAGACAAAAATGATGCCGATGCATTTGAAAGGATATAGTCCTCGCAATTATCCTTCTTGTTATATCTCTTTGATATCTTATCATAGGTTTTATAGAGGTGCTTCATAGGGAAGAACATTCCTATATGAGCTATGGCAGAAATACCGAACCTTGCGATAGGATTCTTTGGCTTATCGTACTGGAGCTTGTATCTTCTGCTCATCGCAAGCGCATAAAGCATCTTGAGCTTAAATACCATCAGCTTTCCTCTTAAACCGCCGGGGAAATTATCCATTATGAAGAAGTCAAAGAAGAGATACTGACAATGAATATGCTTATAGAACATTGCCTCCTTGTCATTCTTCTTAAAAAGAACCTTGTCATACATTATTCTGGATGTAAAATCCCAGAAGCAGTTTTCATCACCATTTGGCACATGTATAAAATAAGGCTCGAACTCATACTTATGCTCAAGCAGCTTTTCAAAATCTGCTCTCTTTATGTAGATGTCGATATCATCATCCCATGGAACAAAATCCTTATGTCTTGCAGCACCGATAAGTGTACCGCCCTCAAGATAGTAAGTTATATCGTACTTACGACATACATCATCAAACTTGCACATCATCTCGTACTCATAATCATGTATCTTGTCAACCACTCTCTGCTGATGTTCATTCATCATAATAAGTAACCCCCGCACAATATGATTATGGTGTAGGTTTCATTTGTTCTTTGAAACCTACACCATACTATAACACATTTATTATTATAATACTATGATTACATTTACCTATCAGTCCTTAAGCTTCAGCTCA
>CACYJP010000045.1 GCA_902774725.1 uncultured Lachnospiraceae bacterium | reverse complement strand
TCTCACGATGGACACCCTTGCCTTCGGCTATATCCTTCCCACTACCGGGCGGATTCGGGACTTTAACCCGTTAGAAACGTGCGCCGCTAGGCGCACAATGCAAAAAAAGTGGCGACGGAGTAATTTCCATCGCCACTTTTTAATTAATTAACTACTTTTTCGTCGCATAAGCTCCATTATTTAACCCATGCTCCGTCTTCTCCTACCCAATTGCCGTCGATACTCTGGTTTGTTGCCATGTATCCATCAGCTCCGAAGTAGTAGCAGCTTCCGTTAATCCAGAGCCACTGATTTACCGGATACCAGCCTGAGTTATCTGTGTACCACCAGCCTGTTCCATCCTGCATCCAGTGTCCGCCTGAGTAGCTTGTTACCCATGCGCCATCTGCTCCGAGCCAATAGCCGTCGCGGTATTCGCTGTAGTCCATGTAACCATCAGCTGTGAAGTAATACCACTTGCCGTCTATCTTCTGCCACTGATTTGCCGGATACCAGCCTGATGCATCTTCGTACCACCAGCCTGTTCCGTTCTGCTTCCACTGACCCTTAGGTGCGTAGCTTGCTGAACCGTTGGCATCATACCACTGTCCATTTGCCCACTCATTTGAGTACTTGGAAGCGTTCTGTACTGCAGCCTCAGCGTCTGTAAGCTTCTTAAGTGTTTCTGCGCTTACCTTTGCCTTCTGGTCTGCTGTAAGTGCGTTATAAGCATTTCTTGCAGCCTCAACTGCTGCCTTGTCGCCCTTAGTGATCTTATTAGCTGCAGGAAGGTTGTTGATCTGTTCGGTAACTGCGTTAGCCGCCTTAGTATCAGCTGCCTCCTTAGCCTTTCTTGCTGCTTCTTCAGCCGCTGCCTTGTCAGCTGCACGCTGATCGTCAAGTGCCTTCTGAAGCTCTTCAAGTACAGGAGCTATTGCTGCCTGATTCTCTTCAGGAGTCTTTGTCTCATCGTACTGCATAGCATCGATTTTTGCCTTAGCATCCTGAATAAGCTTCTTGCTTGCATCACTGTCATCAGCCTTTGCCTTAGCATCTGCGTCAGCCTTTGCAGTATCCTTAGCCTCTTCAAAGTTTGCTTTATCAACTGCAAGCTTGTCAGCCTCTGCCTTCTCTAATGCATCAGCTACGTCATCAGTTGCATCTGCAACTTCGCCTTTTGTAACGTTCTTATTGTCCGCTACAGCCATTGCATCGTCTATTGCAAGCCCAAGCTCTGCTGCTATATCAGCATAATCCTCGTTTTCTTCTATAGTCTCAAGGAATTCCTCAGCTTCGTCAATAGCCTCGTTTAATTCAGTCTTGTCTACTTCTTTGATTTCTGCTTTTACACAAACCGGAGTTGTATCATTATGATTCTTATCTCCCTGAACCATGTACCATACGTAGTAAACATCTGTATCTGTCTGGCTAGGAACATCCTCTCCAAATGCTTCAGCATCAGGAGCTGTTTTATCATCCTGTCCAAGTGCGTAAAGCATAGTACCATCTGCTGTCTCACCTGCAGTTACAAGTGCATTTGCCTTTCCGTCATATGTAAGATCCTCAGCCTGAGGAGCTGCTGTTATAACAGAATCAGCCTTTATTATTGTAAATGTTGCACCTGTGAAGGTAATTGAATAATTATCACCTGCAGTAAGTGTTCCCTGGCTTATAGGATAATCTCCAACGTCACTTCCTTCTTCACGTACAAGTTCTCCGGTGAATTCATCACCTTCAACAAGACCTTCATAAGTATAGGTAAGCTTCGGATCATCTTCTCCATAAACCTTTGATACATTATTTGCAGTTACTGCAAGATTTCTCTTACTGATAGTAAATGTTGTTTTTGCGGATCCTTCAAGGTAATTAGCTGTAGTTGCTACATCTACAGTAACAGCATAATCTCCGGCAAATACAGGTACTCCACCTTCTTCTGGTGCACCACTGTTAGCTGTATTTGTCTTTGTTTTACAATCTGCATCTACATAATATGTATATGTCTCTTCTCCGTTCTCCATGTTACCTTCAAGTTCAGGAACACTTGCCTTGTTGCCATATGTCCATCCCTCAACTGTAAGTGTCAGATCAAGCGGAGCTTTGTATATCTTGAAGTTCTTAGTTATAGTTGCTCCATTATAGCCTGCTGTTGCAGCAATGACTGCCTGAACTGTGTACTCTCCTGCATTAACAGGTACCTCTGATGTATACTTGGCATCTTCAGCTTCTGCTTCCTTATAACCAAATGTTACATTTGCGCCCTCGGTATTTCCTGTTACTGTAGGAACATTTGGATTATCACCATATGTCCAGTCCTCAATAACTATCTGAGGATTAACAAGATCTGCCTTTACGATTTCAAACTCAGCTGTTGGATCATCAGGAAGCACATAGTTTGCTGCTGCTGTTCCCTTAAGGCCTGTAACTGTTGCTGTATGCTTGCCAACTGCAGTAGCAGCGCCTGTTACCTTGGCTGTTACCTTGTCTTTGTCAGCTTCAACAAGTCCGTTAATTGTTACTTCCGGACACTGATCCTTACCGTTATAAGCTATCTCAAGCTTTGCATCAGGATCTTTCTCATCCGGCCATATTGTATCTCCAAGTGTCCAAACAAGTTCAACTTCCTTAGGTGTTATCTTGAAGGTATCTGTAGCTTCTGCTGCTGCATATCCAACTGTTCCGGCGTAGGTTGCTCTTACCTTGTAAGTACCTGCCTCAGTAGGAATATCCTCACTGTAAGCACTGTCCTTAGCATCGAATGGCTTGTATTCAACTACAGGCGCATCCTCAGGAGTTACCACTGCAGCCTCAGGAGTAATTGTTACCTCAGGTTCCTTTGAAGCTTCTCCATATTTCCAGTCTTCCTGGCTTACGGTAAGCTTAACTGTTTCTTTTGATATCTTATATGTCTTTGTAACTGTTTCAGGAAGCTTGTAGTTTCCGCAGTCTGCTCCGTCAAGACTGGCTGCTGTTGCTACATACTCTCCCGGTTCAATCTGTCCACCTGTTACTACTACTGTACAAACATCCTCGCCTACAAGGTTTGTAGCTGTTGCTACAGGCTTCTGCTCCTCACCATTATATGTAAGGCTTGTTCCTGTCCACTCAAGACTAACTGTCTTCTTCTCGATCGAGAAGAATGCTTTCGTAAATGCGCTGTCGTAATCTTCTGATTCTTCAACTAAAGCTACTACTGCGTAGTTTCCTGCCCACTTAGGTACGCCACCTTCTGTAGCAGCACCACTGTTTTCAGGTGTTGTTTTCACAAGTACTTCTTCAGTTTCTGTATAAATCGCATAATAAAGTTTAACTTCTGCTTCGCCTGTATTTCCTTCAACCTCAGGCTCATTTGGCTCATCACCATATGTCCAGCCTTCGATGCTTACTATAGGACTGATTCCAGCTTTGGTTATTTCAAATTCATATGTAACTTCTTCAGGAAGAACATAATTAGAAGCATCTGCTCCATCAAGTCCTACCGCCTTAGCTACATACTCGCCAACCGCTGATTTTCCAGGTGTACCGGTTGAATCATCATCGTCTTCACTATCCTTAGCGATAAGCTCTACTGTGACCTTATCACCATCCTCGAGGTTAGAAACTTCACACGTAGGTATATGAGCCTTGGTATCAAACTCAAATATATCTTCGCCCCACTCAAGCTCTGCCTCTTTCTTATTGATAACGAAATCATCTGTAAGTGTAATTCCGTTATAGCTCTGTGTTGCTGCTATCTCAGCCTTAACTGTATAAGTTCCGGCTGCACTTGGCTTAACTGACTTATATTTGTCATCAGTTGCATTTGATGGCTTATAGCTATATGTTATTGCTCCGCCACTTATGTTATTTTCTACAACAGGATTTGGCGCATCCTCACCATAAGTCCAGTCTGCCATAGTAAGAGTTGCAGGATTTTCATCCTCTCCACTAGGTATATCCTTCTTAAGGATTTCAAACTCCACTGACTTTTCTTCTAAGAGCAGATAATTATCATCTAAATCGATGAAATCGCCGACACCTTTACCTGTAAGTTCAGCCGTAGCTATATGCTTTCCAACATCTGTTGCAGCACCGGTTACTGTTACTTCAACGTATTTTTCATCGTCTTCACAGATACCATCTGCTATAGCAGCCGGACACTGATCTGAACCGGTGTAAACAGTTGTAAGTGGTATATCATCTTCGTTTGGCCATACTCCATCACCAAGCTCCCATGAAATAGTAACCGGTTTCCTGGTGATAATGGCAATACTCTTACCTGCAGGCTTATCTTCTGAACTGGTACTGAAGTAGCCTTCATCCGGCTCGAGATACCATTCAACCGTGTATTCTCCGGCATAAGCACCAACCGGAATATCACTCATCCACTTTCCGTTGTTAACTCTGTAATAAATCGTACCATTATCAGCTTCGCCAGGCTCAACAATTTCCTGTATATCTGCATTGTATTCACAATTCAACACTTCCGGAGCTGTTGTTATTTCAGCTTCAATAGCATTTACAGTGAGTACTCCGGCGTCTTCTCCATCCACATAGTAGATTTCATAATTTGTTGCTGTAGCGTCACCGGATACAATTATTGGATATTCTCCAGGAAGATCACCTGCTACGTAATCACAGAATATATCGATCTCTCCTTCTATAACACTTTCATCATCTTCATAAACGAATCCGTCATAGTAAAGATCAAACTCAGGAGCATCTTCATTAAAGTCTGTATATGCATCAAGCACTGATATAGTAAGAGGTGCCTTTTCTATAGTAAGGGGACATGTATCCTCAGCTGCTTCGTAAGTCGAAGTTGCTTCGATATCAACCTTTACTGTATAATCGCCTGCATAAACAGGAACATCGCCTTCGGAAGCCGCACCACTGTTTTCAGGGTTTGTAGGAATAGTACAATCCTCGTCTAAGTAGTAGGAAATGTTTTCTTTTCCTTCTGACTCATTACCGTATACTTCCGGCTCTTCCGGCTCTTCACCATACATCCAATCATCTATTATTAATATAGGTTCAAATGTATCTTTTATTATCTCAAAGTCTTTTTCTTCGATATCAGTATTAAGTGCATAATTACTATTTGATATCTCAAATACCTTTGCAGTATATGTTCCTACTGCTGAAGGCTTATCATCTACATAATACTTATCAGCCTCATTCGATGGCTTGTACTTGCATATAACGCTTGCCTTGTCTCCGTTTATGAGGTTGGTTACCTCAGCTTCAGGAGCCTGAGCATCTCCGCTATAAACAAATTCTGTCTCTTCAGACCACTCAACTATAGCTGATCTAGGTGTGATAACGAAGTCAGCATATACTACCTTCTCTGAATAACCAGCTGTAGCTGCTACTGTAGCCTCTACTGAATACTCGCCTGCATTAACAGGAACTTTAGTGGTATATACAGTATCCTCTGCACCCTTATACTTAAAGGTTACATTTCCACCACCCTTATTTCCTTCAACTACAGGAGTATTTGGCGCATCGCCATATACCCAGCCATCTATCTTAACTGTTACATCATCATCCGGAATCGGTGCCTTTTCAATAGTAAACTCAATTGATTTTGTTTCCGGCAGCTTGTAGTTTGCTGCATCTGTTCCGGTAAGCTCTGTAACTCTGGCTGTATGCTTTCCGGCTGTAGTTGCAGCTCCTACGACAGTTGCCTCAACCTCATCTCCTTCAAGCACTTTACCAAGTGTAACCTCAGGACACTGATCCTCGCCTGTGTATGTAAACACTACAGGATTCCATGAAAGTGTTACTTCTATAGGAGCAATAACAAATGTATCTTCTACTACAGTATCATTATAGTTATCATCTCCTGTTACGCTAACGCGGATGTTATAGGTTCCGGCTGCTGTAGGAACATCTTCGCTATATGCAGCCTTTCCTTCTTCAACCAACTTATACTCTACAACAGGAGTCAATCCTTCAGGAACTCCTTTGATAACAGGCTTATGCTCGCCATCGTCACCATATGTCCAACCATTCATTGTAACTTTAAGCGGTATATCAGCCTTTGTTATACTAAAGAATTGTTGTACATTTTCGGCAAGAACATAATTTCCTGCATCAGCTCCTTCAAGAGCAGTTACGGTTGCTGTATGGAAGCCAACCTCTGAGCTGGCACCTACAACCTTGAGCTGAACATCATCCTGTCCAACTATGTTCTTTATAGTTGCTGTGAGACACTTCTCATTTCCATCATAGACAAAGATTGTGTCGCTGCTCCACTCTATCTCAGCAGCCTTTTTGTATATAGTTGCCGGTGCTGTTTCCTGATTTCCTTCCTCAGCAAGCTTATAATTAGCTACGCTATCTCCTCCAAGAGTGATTCCGGAAATATTAACGTCTTTATCTTCTCCTACATTCTTATCTTCGAATTCACCACTTGCTGTAACTGTGAGAGAATCACCCTCTAACAGTCCATCATATGTAACTAAATCAAAAGCAAGTGTTGCTGTCGTTGTACCGTCATATTCCTTATCACCTGCAACGATACCCTGTACAGTAACAGGCTTCTTCTGAATCGTAACAGGAACACAAGCAGGAGTAGAATCCTTATGAGTAGCATCTCCTACTGCTTTGTACCATACATAGTATGTTTTGACGTCCTTTGCTGTAGGAACTGTTTCACTCCATCCATCCTCCGGTGCAGAAGTGCCGCTAGTACCAAGAGCGTATCTCATAGTACCACCAGTTGCTGTTCCTCCAGACACAAGCGCCTGCTGCCTTCCATTATAAGTAAGACTCAGTGCCTGTGGTTTAGGATCAACTACTGCAGAAGTCTTCTCTGCATATGTATAAGTATAAGTAGTGTCTTCTGTAATTGCAGTTTCAGTACTAGGTGCTGGATTTCCCCAGCTACCAGCCTTGTAACCAGTATTTGGCTTAGTTCCTACTGCAGGAATCTGATCTGCAGAAAGTTTCAGTGTATCACCCTCGTAACCTGAAAGTGTAACTACTACGTCATCTGTTGTTTCATTATTCCATTTACCGTTAACAACCTTGAAAGTAACTGTTGCACTGATTTGCTGTTTTTGTGCATAGGTGTATGTATATGTTGTTGCACCTGTAATTGCTGTTTCAGTACTAGGTGCTGGATCTCCCCAGCTACCGGCCTTATATGTATCTGCCGGCTTTCCACCTACTGCAGGGATCTGATCTGCAGAAAGTTTCAGTGTGTCACCCTCGTAGCCTGTAAGAGTAACAGTCTTGTCCATGTTACTATCATCATTCCATTTACCGTTAACAACCTTGAAAGTAACTGTTGCACTTATTTTCTTCTTAGCATCAGGAATAGTAATATCCGTATTAGATATAGGTGTTCCTGATACTGTTATAGTTGTTGCACCTGTTCTCGATACTGTAATACCAGTTGTTGTAACAGGCTCAAATTCTTCAAACTCATATCCTGAAGCTGCAGTATATACAACCTCAGTCATTGGGTTTCCTTCTGTCACTGTTTGTGTAGCATCTCCACCAGTACGAGCTGCATTAGCTCCACCAGTCATTGTTACTGTGTAAGATAATGGATTTACAGTGACAGCACAAGTTGCAGTTATATTAGCATCTGCATTACTTGTTGCTGTAATAGTTGCTGTACCAGCACCAACAGCAGTCACTTCGCCAGACGAAGAAACAGTTGCAACATTAGAGTCACTTGTTGACCATGTAACATTCCTGTCTACTGTTGCATAGTCTGGTAACGCTGTAGCTGTCAGAGTTGCCGGAGCATCTCCAACAGTAAGCTCTAACGAAGACTTATCAAGTGTAACTGAAGTGACATCTATTTTACCTGAAAGGGTAATAGTTTTATTGGCAACATCTTTATCTGCTACATACCATATGTCATATTTCTGGTTGCCATCATAGGCACAAATCTTATTTCCATTACCAAAATCTATCGCCTTACCATCATACCAGAAAAAGCTTTCGGAAGGTCCACGTGTTGCATCACCCGTAATTGGATCATCCGTCCCATCCAAAATACACCCTCCGCCTTGGAATACAATGGTGAAAGGGGTATGTTCACTATCCCCCCATACCAAATAACTATTACCTATAGGCGGGGTGATATTACGCCCAATATCATAACTAGCCACATCCACAGTTGGTAAAATGATTGTGTATGTTGCTGTTGCAACCTCACTATTAGTCATACCATCCTTAACAGCAATCGCTTTGATTGTTGTTGTAGTACCCACTTTAAATTGACCATCATAATCTCTGCTATTAGTAGTTGGTTCAGTTCCATCTGTTGTATAGTATATTGTTGCACCTGCTGTTGCGCAGGAAATAGATACAAACAAAGGTCCACTCTCTTGCGGATCATATTCCCCACCTGCAGGACTGAATGTAGGTGTCGCAACTTTTGCCGGTGTGTTGATTGTGTATGTTGCTTCTGCAACCTCACTATTAGTCATACCCTCCTTAACAGCAATCGCCTTGATTGTTGTTGTAGTATTCACTGCGATTGGTCCAGTGTATGTATCACTGGTAGCAGTTGGTGTACTTCCATCTGTTGTATAGTGAATTGTTGCATCTGTTGTTGCACAGGAAATAGCTACATTCTGCGCGGTAGTATATGTTCCTTCTGCCGGCGAAAATGTAGGCGTCGCAACAACTTCCGGAGTTGGTGTACTACCATCTGATGTGTAATAAAATATTGGAGCAATATAAAAAAGATCATCACGTGTCAATTCCATTTCAGTAGGACTATGATCGACTACTCCATTATTAAAAACCACACATATCCACTCGGAATCAGCAGTATTGAAATCATAGGCAACAAAAACTGTCGAGTCTGCTGGTGCACCCGTCCACGTCTTAACTTTTTCAAATGTACTTGTTGAAAATCCCTGAATATCCGAAGGAGTGGATGCGGTAGTATCATCCACCCAATCCGGATCAGGAGTAAGCTTAACAATCGTTAAATCCGTAGGAGCTGGTGCAGGTTCATTGATCGTGTACAGTGCTTCTGCAACTTCACTATTAGCAAACCCATCTTTAACAGCAATCGCCTTGATTGTTGTCGTCTGACTTACATCAATTGGTGCAGTATACTCCGTGCTCTCATCAGTTGGTGTACTTCCATCTGTTGTATAGTATATTGTCGCACCTTCTGTTGCAGAATTAATCTCTACACTCTGTGCTTCTGTATATGTACCTTCCGCCGGGGTGAATGTTGGTGTAGCCGCAAGCGGTAAAGCATCAGGAATAGTAATATTTACATCCCTGTCTGGGCTTCCATATAATACTATTTTTGAATTATTATCCCTACACTCCCCTGTGATACCACCTTCATGTTTTTCCCAGTATTTAAAGCCGTATCCTTGATCGGCTGTATAGGTAACTTCACTCATATTGCTACCATCTGCTACTAATTGAGTGGCCTCTCCGCCACTCCTAGTCGTGTGAGCCCCACCACTCAGAGTGACTTCATAAGCGGTTGCAGAACCAGTAGTGTAGTAAAAAGTGCTAGCCTGAAACCTCGTTTTTAAGTCTGCAACTGCTCCTTTGGTATTATCCACACTTTCAGATCCCCTAAGCGTTCCATTATCAATTATTAGATAATCCCACTTTCCACCAGACATAGTACAAAACACGATTGCTTCGCCAGGTGGTTTATCATCAAGCACATCAAATGGTGAAACCGATCGATATCCCGCTAAATCTACATCTACAGGGTCAGTTGAACCATTCCAACTACTATCAATTCCAATAGATGCATAACTAACCACCGACCGAGCATGCACTGTGATGCCCGTACTAGGGATATAGCCCAGAATCATAGCGACACTAAGTATAATACTTAAAAACCGTCTCATCTTTCTTTCCATAAGTTATCATCTCCTTCTTTCAAGTATTTACGGCTATTCTGGTTGCCGTATAAAACCTTATTTGTCGTTCAAAAGTGTTTATTATTTCCCCCTTTCAAAAACTCTAATGAACATAACTCCCTCATTGTTTCGTATAAAACATCGATTTTATTATAACACATTCCCGTCAATTTTTTAGTGATTTTTATCCAGATGTGACAGAATGTCACGCTTTTTTTGTGCAATTTTAGTTTATTTTTACAATTTTTTGTTTTTTTCAAAAAAATACATCCTCTTCCGGAGCTGTTTCTTCATCTGCTCCAAGTGCATAAAGCATCTTTCCGCCTCCTCTTTACATAATTTGCGGCTATTCCGGTCGCCGCATCTAACCATATGTGTCATACAATTGTATACGGGCGCTTGACAAGAGCCCATACGCACAAACCGCCGAAATCGACAGGACTTAAAAGCCCCATCAACTTCGGCGGTCATTCATCACATTTGTTATTTTCAAGCTATAATGAACGCATCCTAAAATAGTCCTTTTAAAGACATCTGTCAACAAAAAAGGAATAAAATCGGAGGTTTACATAAATTTATTTTTCCAGAGTGATCAACAACGAATTTCCGTCATCATTTATAGTCATTTTATCTCTATCAAGAGTTCCGTCTATATCTATAAAAACGTACCCGTCCGGCTGATCTATCCACTCAGTTCCTTTAAGCACAATCTTATTATTTTCAAAATCAATTGTGCCTTCCATCTTATAGCTTCCATTTGGAACATCCGGATTCGACGAAAGAGGACCAAAATTAAATGTAGCTGTTACGGTTCCATCATATTTGCAGCTGTCAATCTTCAGCGAAAGCGATGTATCTCCCTGATTTGCTGTATAAGAACCATTCCAGGTTCCTGAGAGATCGATATATCCTTCAGGTATTGCATCAGATGGCGTTCCGGTAAATTCATCCTTTGTATTCTCAACCAGATCCTGAACGTCATAATCCTCTTCATTTTCTTTTACACATCTATCTACAATATCATCATAGGTCTTGAATCCTATATAATAGTAATTACTGTCATCATTAACCCTGAATGCATCGCCATACAATCCAAATGCACTGCCACCATCCGGAAGTTCAAAGCTATCCAGATCCACAGTGCATTCACCTTTCGAATTAGTCACAATATCCCTGAATAATCCATATGAATAATAGAAGAACTCTCCGTCCACATCATTCCAAGAATGTATCTTGTAAATAACATAGAGCATGTTGCTGCCGCCATCCTTTGCCGAAGCAAAATAATGGCCTATAAGCTCTTTCCCCATATTTATTTCGTTGTCAGTATAATTTCCCTCTATCTGTTTATCGAGCTCATCACCGATTTTCTTATCCATCTGGTCCACAAATTTCAGATCCATGGATTCATATTTTGCAACATACTCATCCAGTCCATCAACCTTAAATGTCTTCTCAAATGCTTCAGGAACCATTCCATATTCCTGAGAAAGCTTTTCTATTATTGCATCCTGATCAGTCTGGCCTGATACTCTGAGTTTGACTACCAGTTCATCTCCCAGAGACAGATCACGATTATCATCGATATAATAATCTATGTCAGAAAATATTCCATCGCTCTTTTGCTTAGTAACCTCAGCAACTCCGTGGTGATCAAAACCTGAAAATGATATTTCAAGGCCTTCAAATGCATCAAATGTCGAAACCTCTGCCAGACCTTTTACGGTATATTTAAATTCGGAATCTTCAGCCTTTACTTTGAAATACTTTAGATTCTTCTCATTGATCTCAATCTTTATATCAAGCTTATCGCCGTTACTTAGTCCTTCTGTGTTTTCGCAGCTTACGCTTACACACTGACTTAAGAATTCCTTCGCCGGTCCCTCTTCTTCCATAGCAGCATCAGCAAGAGGTCCCCATGCCCTCTTCATCTTATCCTTGTATTCACTCGTGAAGCTGATTTTGTTTTCATAATCCTTTATAAACTTATCTCTATCTATTGAGATACTTGCTTTTCCATGTCCATCACATCCGGTATAGCTTACCTTCACATAATCCTTCATATCCACCGATGTCGGTCTCGTTAAGAAGAAAATTACTGCACCAATTATCAAAGCAACTATTCCGATTGCAATAAAAAAGCTGGCGTCAAATCTTCGCTGCCCCCTCTTCTTTGTTACTGCCAAAGTCGGCGGCACCTGTTGCTGTGGTTGTTGCGGCATCTGCTGCATCTGTGGCTGCTGCATCTGCGGCTGTTGTGGCTGCTGCGACATCTGCTGCATCTGTGGTTGCTGCGGCTGTTGTGGCTGCTGTCCACTTAGCGGCGATCCACAATATACGCAAAACCTCGTCCCTTCCGCATTTTCATTATTACAATTCGAACATCTCATATCCCATTCCCTCCTT
Organism: uncultured Lachnospiraceae bacterium; assembly: GCA_902774725.1. Classification (GTDB taxonomy): domain Bacteria; phylum Bacillota; class Clostridia; order Lachnospirales; family Lachnospiraceae; genus Eubacterium_Q. Next base: position 1,357 of record CACYJP010000045.1, on the reverse strand, counting down.
GATGTATTTTCTAAAGATATTTTAGATATGCATTATAAATGAAAAATCCCGACAAAGAAGAGCCTGCCGGGTAGACAAGCTCTTATAACTCTGGTTACTTTAATGGTTAGGATTTTGTCCACCTTGCAGTTGAACCGCACGGAAGAATCAACCCTGTATCTCTAACCGGAAGTCCTATGTCTTCACAGTGTACTTCGCCGCCATGCTTTCTAATGATTTCCTCTGAAATCATATAGTCCAGAACCGCTGGTGAAAGACCGGTCGTATACATATTAATCAGATAAAGCACCGCATCATCGGAAAGTATCTGCTCTGTCAGCTTAATAAAATCATAGATACTACTTTCCATCTTCCATATCTCACCCTTCGGTCCACGTCCGTATGATGGCGGATCCATGATTATAACATCGTACTTATTACCTCTTCTTATTTCACGCTCGACAAACTTAACGCAGTCGTCTACCAGCCATCTGATCGGTGCATCACCAAGTCCTGAGGACATCGCATTTTCCTTTGCCCATCCGACCATTCCTTTAGATGCATCCAGATGAGCAACCTTTGCACCGGCCATAGCAGCCGCAAGCGTAGCACCACCTGTATAAGCAAAAAGGTTGAGCGCCTTTACCTCAGCATTATCTCCCTTTTCCTTACGTCTTTTTTCAAGCTCATTCTTGATAGTAGTAAAGATGTAATCCCAGTTTGCCGCCTGCTCAGGAAAAACACCTGTATGCTTAAAAGAAAAAGGCTTCAGATTGAAGGTCACCTCATCACTGCCTGTAATACCCTCTTCAGGCAAATGATACTTAATGGTCCACTCCTCAGGAAGATCAAAGAATTCCCATTCGCCACCACCACGGCTACTTCTGTGATAGTGTGCATTCAGCTTCTTCCACTCCTTAGAACGCCTCTTCGTTTTCCATATAACCTGAGGATCCGGACGAAGCAGGATATACCTGTCCCACCTCTCAAGCTTCTCACCATCAGTGCAGTCCAGCACCTCATAATCATTCCATCTATCAGCTACTATCATTCCAACTTTCCTCTATATCTTCCACTCAATTATATTATCACTTATGCCCCATACGATTTAAATTGCAGGCGCCGTACGTTTCTAGTTCATTTCGATAAAGCGGTTTTGCATACAGTTCGAGGACCTTTCGGGTCTCGGCGCTTAGCGATTCACGAGCATTGCGAAGTGAGAGCTTAGCGAGCGTAGCGGCCGCTAGGGGTAGCCCGAAACGGAAGCGAGTTAGTTCTCGATTCGTAGAATCGAGAATCTGTCCTCAGGACAGAAGCGTTCTGCATTGCAGAACCAAGACTTGCAATGCAAGTCTTGCATATCACGAAGTGATATGGC
>CACYJP010000044.1 GCA_902774725.1 uncultured Lachnospiraceae bacterium | reverse complement strand
CCTTTGTAGGGAGCTTTATTAAAGTTACCCTTTTTCAGCCACGAAAGATAAATGAAATTTCCCGCTAATTTAAGCTTGACTTTTCATAGCTGGTCTCCTGAAAATATATTTCGCATTTAGATAAATTTCTAATTTGAAATTCATCTAAATAGAATATAATCTCAAGAGGATTATTTGTCAAGAACTATTTAGAAATTTTTCTAATTACTTTAAAAAGGCTTTTACCAGCCCAGATCCATAAGCCAGTTATTTAATGCCCTCTCTCTTTCCTTAGTATTCTTCGATGGGTCGTTTATGAATTCACCTTCGATATTTCCATCGATTATATAAAGGACTCTGGAGCATTTGGCTGCAACCTTCGAATCATGAGTAACCATCATGATAGTTGTACCTTCCTTATTTATTCTGGTCAGCTCTTCCATAACCTCGTCGGAGTTTGCTCTGTTAAGCGCTCCTGTAGGCTCGTCTGCAAAAACAACCGAAGGCTTATTGATAAGGCTTCTGCAGATACAAGCTCTCTGAAGCTGTCCGCCGGACACCTCATTTATATCATTATCAGCTGCCTCAATGATACCAAGCTTTCTCATCAGGTCCTCGCCAAACTGAGTTACTTCCTTACGCGATCTCTTCAGCTTCTTGCTCTGAAGTCCCGGGAGAAGGATATTGTCGAGAATCGTGAGATTCTTCATCATAAACATCTGCTGGAAGATAAAGCCCATTTCGTCAAGTCTCACATCCGAGAGCTCATTCTTCTTCATCTTAGTTATATCCTTATCCTTGAATAGAACAGTTCCACTAGTTGCCTTGTCCATACCTGATACGCTGTAGAGTAGCGTTGACTTCCCAGATGCGGACGGTCCCATAATTGCAACCATCTCGCCCTCCTCCACCTTAAAGCTTATATTCTTAAGCACATTATTCTGTCTCTTATCTGTAACATAAGTTTTGCATAAATCCTTAACCTCTAAAACTACTGACATGATTATTCTCCCTTCTTATTTTAGGTACATGGTACCAAGTTATGTAAACTATTATTCGATAGATGCTGTATCTCTTGCTTTTATTGTTCCGGTATACTGTGATGTGATCCTTGTGATGATTATTGTTACAGCGACCAATATAGCCGGATATTTCAGCATGCTTATGAAGCTGTATATCATTTCAATTGATGTTGCTCCCATCATTGAGAAGATAGCGCTACTTACCAGGTTAGCAAGTGGGATTGACAAAGCAACTGCCAAAAGAACTGCTATTACTCCGAGTATTCCAAATCTTATTACGTGCCATCCTATTATGTCACGGTCTCTGAAGCCTACGGCTTTTAGGATTGCTATCTGCTTTTTCTCTCTTGCGATGAAACTTCTTTCCATCATTACTGTCACAAGTATGATAACGAGTATTGTGATGACCACCAGAAGCTTTTCTACTGCCTGCATAGCATCAAGTGTTCCCATATTTTCTACACATTCTTCAGTCTGATTTCTTACATCATCAGCGCTGAATAATTCTTTTATTCTAGCCTTACGTTTATCTATCTCTTTCTGATCCGGATTATCAGTAAAGGTGATCAGAGTGCTCATATATCCCGTTGCAGCATCCAATTTTGTAGGTGCATCATCATATAATCTCATAATTGTTCCGAGGTTGTTCATGCTTTGGAACTTTCCGGTTATGATGCACTTTTCTTTTGTATCACCGAAATCAATTTCTATAGTGTCTCCGATCCTCAGTCCATATTCTTCAGCTACCGCTTCAGTTATTGCTATCTCATTCTTATTCTGAGGAGCCACACCTTCTGTCATAGGATATTCTCCGGTCCGGTCACCCACAACCTGAAAAAATGAATAGGAATAGCTTTCATTATCCAGCGTGAATCTATACGAAAATACGACATCATTATAAACCTTAGCAGGCATTCCCTCGCTTTCAAGCTTATCCTCTATGAGCTTCAGATAGTCTTCATATATTTCTTTACCGTTATCAAACTTATTTAAAGTAATAGGATCAATCTCACTCATATCCTTTATTTCTTCTATGCCCGGCACTTCACTATACTTATCAATCAGCCTGTCCAGATCAACTTTACCGGGATCCTCGTCCTGCATATAAAGGTCTGCTCTTACACTAAATGTATCTATAAATGCGTTACTATCCAGGGTCCTTGTCATATTGGCAAGCATCAGTAAAAATGTAGTACATATTCCGATGGATATGATTATATTCAGATATCTCCTCGGACTGCTGAGTATATCATTCCATGCCAGATATGCTGAATTCTTAAGATGACTTCTGCTGATACGAATACCACGTTTTTTCCTAAACCTTTCACCTGATTCTCCACTTCTTATAGCATCTACAGGAGTCATCTTCTTAACTTTTCTGGTAGCAAGAAATGCAAGCCACATAATGAGAACAAATACGGTAAGTGCTCCGACTATATTTATAACCTGACCATAGTTATTTCCAAGCATCATACTTTTTGAAACACTCTTAATCAGCATATTTCCAAAAGGGAAACTGATTAAGCATCCGATCACTGTTCCGAGAAGGCTGATTGCAAAATACTTTACCAGATATAATCTTCTGATTCTGAAATTTCTGATACCTATCGCCTTCATAACTCCTATCTCTCTATAGTCATCCTGGATAGTAAATCCTATAGAAAACTTAAGTATCACAAATGATACGATGATTAGGCATACACTTAAAATCACAATTATAAATGCAACCATCATCTCAACTATTCGAGTGAGTATTACTGTACTTCTTGGAAATGTGCCTCCAACGTTTTCTAAACCAGCAATACTCTTATTAACTCCTTCGATATTATCTGTTTCGATATAAGCCATATAATAATTTGATGCACCGTGAGCAGCTGAGTCAAAAAACTGCTTTGCATCCTCTTCGTTCATAAGTATTCTCTTATTTCCTGTTATTGAAGAACCGAGAAATGCATCCTTTAATCCATCATCTAAGATAAACTCCTTTTCTTCCTTACCAAGCTTCAGCTTTATCTTATCTCCTGCCTTAAGATCAGCGTCATCCAGAAACTTTGTAGATATATAGATATGACCTTTCTCAACACTACTTACTTCTTTGTTGTTAGAATCAAACAGCTTGATGTATGTTCTTTCCGGAGACTGAATCATCACAGATCCCTGCCACGGTATTTTATTTCCATTTCCATCAAATATCTGATCGTCATAACTAAAAACCTCATCCAACGCATATGATTTAACATCCTTCGCCTTACTTAATTCGCTTTTAATACCGGACTCATCACTTCCCTGGTTAAATATGACGAAATAGTCATCCTTCTCTCCAAGAGCCTCCTCAAGGAAATAGTCCATTCCATTCACGACCGAAAAGAGATTGGAAAGTCCACTCGACACAAATACACTTGCAAGGATTACAAAAAGAAAAAGTATCGTATTCATCGTTTTACTTCTCTTCAGATCCTTCTTCAAAATCTTAAAAAACATCGTCCTTCATCCTTTCTGAACTGCAAACTTTTTTCCTTATGAACGTATAATACAAAATCAATTATTAAATAATCATTAAACAAGAAGAATAAATTTTAGGGAATAAAAAAAAGCCTGATATAAAAGCTTTCTATATCAGGCTTTCCTCACAACTAGCGTCACTCTGAAAATATCCCCTTCTATCTCCGCATATACATCTCCGTCCATCTTCGTCATCAGCTGCTTTACTATATACAGTCCAAGTCCGTTTCCCTGAATATTATCGGTATTACTTCCTCGATAGAAGGAATCAAATATATCCGTCATCTCGCTTTCTTTAAGGGCGCATCCCGAATTGGAGACTGTTATCAGCTTACAGTCCTCTTCTTCACTGAAGGTGATTCCTATCCACTTTCCATCACCGTATTTGATTGCATTTTCCATCAGATTCTGCAGGGACTCGACCAGTCTGTCCTTATCTGCCGAAAGAAGTGCATTATCGAACTCTCCAACCTCTAACTCAGTATGAAGGACGCTCAGCTTATCTCTGTAATAAGCCTCTATTCCTTCTATAACATCCTTCAGATAAACCTCTCCGACTTTTACTTCAAGCTCCATAAAATCCTCGCGGGAGAGTTTATATATCTCATCAACATAGCCTCGGATTTCCTCAGTCTTGCTAAGAATCCCGTCCAGTGCCTCCTGCCTCTTCTCATCTGAATCATAGACTCCATCAGAGAGAGCCTTCGTATAAAGCTGGATAGCTGAAAGTGGAGTCTTAACATCATGCGAAAGAGAAAGCAGCATCGTCTTTTTTTCCTTCTGATATTCCAGAGTTTTAGACTTACTATCCTCCAGATTCTCACGGAGCATATCCATTCCCCACAAAAATCTTCCGAAGAAGCGGCTCTTCTCTTCCTTTATAGGTGTAGACAGATTACCCTTCGCAAGCTCTTCAGTAAGGGATGACATTTTATCAAATGGCTTTATTACCTTTCTTCCTATATAAACCAGAACGCCTATCGTAAGAAGAAGTGCAGCACACATACCGATATTCATCAGGACAAATGTATAACCCTCGTTCTTAATCAGATATTCAATTCTGAAAAGCTTACCAGCTACCTCTTCTACAACATAATCATTATTACATATCTCAGTCGGAACAAACTCACTTACCTTTTCTATTGTTTCAAACTGAGTCAGATCAATACCCTCAGGATTATCCAAAAGAGTACTATCTGACTCCAGGAGTCTTACGACTCTTTCTGCTTCAACACGGTAAAAACGTTCATGTTTTTTTACCCCTGAAAAGTAAATGATATTTAAAAGAATAATAACAATGATTTCTGCAAATATAATTATTGTCGATGCTTTTTTGAACCTATTCATCTAAAACCTCAAAAGAAAGTATACTATATTGAAAGCTAAACCAGTTCATTGTATCCGTTATCCTTTAAGAACTTAAGAACCTCCGGTTTATAATTGATCATTTTAAGATCACCAAATTCAAGCCTCAGCTTCTTTAGTGCTCGAAGTCCTGAACGTGATATGAATTCCAGATTCTCAGCATTGAAAAAAGTCTTATAATTTGTTCCTTGATTTATTAGACAATACAGTTCTCTTTCAAAGTCGAGTGCCATTTCATCATCAACTCTTTCGGGCAGCTGTATGATCATTTCCTCACCAATCACCTTATACTTTATCTCCATAAAACCTCCAGATCAGACACTACTTATCCCACTTCTTATCCTGCTTCCTATTCATATCTGTAGCCAACGCCCCAGACAGTAATTATATGCTTTGGTTTTTTCGGATCATCTTCTATCTTATCACGTAGCATTTTTATATGAACTGTGAGAGTCTGAAGCTCTGACTCGCTGTCACTTCCCCAGATATTATTAAAAAGATACTCTTTCTTCAAAGTGACACCCTTATTCTCAATAAGTAGTTTTAATAACTCAAACTCCTTTGAGGTCACAACAACCTCATTATCATTTACCTTGAGCGACTGATTAACTGAATTAAGTTCAAGCTCCCCATCTACTATAATATCCTGAGCATATTTACGCTTAAAGATTCCATTTATCTTGGCCAAAAGGATATCTATATCATAAGGCTTTTCGATATAATCATCTGCACCGAGGTTAAGTCCCTTAAGCTTATCATCCTTTTCAGTCCTTGCGCTTGCAATCAGGATATGGGCATTCGAGGTCTCACGTATCTTGGAGCATACTGAGTAACCATCGATTCCTGGCAGCATCAGATCAAGAATCACAAGCCTAGCACCATACATCTCGAAAAGATGTATGGCTTTTTCTCCACTATCTGCTACAGACACTACATAGTTCTCTTTTCTGAGAAATGTCTCAAGCAGGCCACCTATTTCCTTGTTGTCCTCAACTATTAAAATATCCAGCATATGGGCCCCTCCATCAGTCTATCAGGTAACTATCTATTCTAATAACTATCTATATCTAAGCTTAAACTATTTTCATTATAACATAAAACTAAAACCACTGAACATACAAGATGTCAGTGGTTTAGTCTATTTGTGAGAATATCTATTTTTCATTAGATATAACTATCTTTCCGTCAACGATATCAACCTTTACTCTATTGGAATCTATTCCTGCTGCTTCTCTCATCTCCGCAGAAAGTCTTACTCTTCCTGCTTTGTCAAGAATTGAGAATTCTTCGTGAGAAAGATCTGCACTGGTCACCTGTTCTCCGCCATTATCCTTCATCTCATCGAGGAGAGATTCTCCTGCTTCTATCTTGCGCCTGTACTCTTCCTTAAGAACTCGTTCCGAGCTAACCTTTCCATCAGAGATCATCACAACTCTGTCTACTCTGTCTGCCAGACTTATATCATGAGTAACAATAATAATTGTAATACCAAGCTTATTATTTATCTCTCTGAAAAGATCCTGAAGCATAATAGATGTTTTCTTATCTACTGCACCGGTTGGCTCATCCATCAAAAGAAGCTCAGGCTCATTTACAAGAGCCGAGGCAATAGCGACTCTTTGCTGCTCTCCACCTGACATCTGTGTTGGAAATCTCTTCAGCTTATCTCCAAGCCCAACAGCTTCAAGCATTCTGGTAGCTCTTTCACGTTTTTCCTTTTTCGAAAGATTCGAAAAAAGAAGCGGCAGTTCAACATTTTCGAGTGCAGTCAGATAATTAAGAAGATTATCCGTATTCTTCTGCCATACAAAGCCTATATGTTCATTCCTAAACCTGGCAAGCTCAGCATCACTCAGCTCATTGATGTTCTCTCCGTCATATGCAACAAACCCCGCACTTGGTCTGTCGAGTGCGCCAAGCAGATTGAGGAGTGTAGACTTACCACTTCCCGACTTACCGATAACAGCCAGGAACTCTCCTCGCTGGACCTCAAGATCAAGTCCCTGAAGTGCCATAACCTCAATTCCCTCAGACTTAAAAATCCTGACCAGACTGTCGCACTTTATATACGGAGTTCTTTCCTCTTTTTCTTCAGTTTGATTTTCAAAAGCAGTCATTTCGTTCATAATATCACCCTATAACTGTATTAACTCATCAGCCAGCTCTGACAGTCTTATATCATGCGTAGTCATTATAACTGTAACACCTTCTTCTACTGTCAGCTTACGTAAGAGCTCTGCTATATAGATTCCGGTACTTGTATCCAGTGCACCGGTTGGCTCATCCGCAAATATCAGCTCCGGTTTGATCGCCATAGCCCTTGCTATCGCTATTCTCTGACACTCACCACCTGACATTTCAGCAGGAAAATGTTTTGCCCTGTCTTCGAGTCCTACACTTCTCAGAACCTCCATAATCCTCTTATCTCTGGCCTTTTCAACTGGAACGCCTTCCTCCCCCTTATAGCCTGCAGTTCTGAGTGCAAAGTCTATATTCTCATACGCAGTCATTACAGGAATCAGAGCAACCGACTGGAATACAAAGCCTATCCTGTGTCGTCTGATTTTTTCCTTTTCCTTAATACTCATCTGAGACAGTGCCTCGTTACCCAGATAAACCTCACCTTCAGTTGCATCATCCAGTGTGCTGAGTATATTCATGAGTGTTGTTTTACCTGAACCGGATCTTCCCATGATCATTATCAGCTTACCCTTTGGGAATGCATAGTTAACATGATCAAGCACCGTAAGGACACCACCATCACCGGCAGGATACGACTTTACAAGATCCCTGGTCACCAAAATATTTTCTTGTTTTGTTTCCATGAATTCGTTCATTATGAATCCTCTCCGAGTTTAAGTGCCTCAGTGATATTTAATCCTCTGATTATTCTTCTTATCCACATAGTACAGAACATAACTACCAAAATCAGTACTCCCGCAAGTCTCAGCATATCTCCGCTATAAGCACTTTCAAATACCGAAACGGAATGCTTCTGCGGAAGATAAACTGCCGCAAATACCCTTGCAAAGAATTTAGACGCCAGTATACCTGCAACAATTCCTGCCAGGATGGCCATAAATGACAGAAATGCCTGTTCGATAATAAGCATCCTGTTAATTTCTTTTCGGGTTATACCCTGCGCCCTGTATATACCAAACAAAAGCTCTCTATCTCTTATAGACGTTATCCAGTAAATAAGATATCCGATTATACATAAGAGAAGTGCCACCAGGAAGTCTGCGGTAAATAATCCATTTGTTATCTGTATGATTGCTGTTGATTTCTCTTTTTTCACCTCTGTTTTCCAGGCAAATACAGTACCTACAGTTCTGTCAGCTTCTCCATAAGCAGCAGTCAGCTTTTCTCTTACTTCATCCTCGTCAATTCCATCATTATACTCACTGGCTCCGTCATTACTTTCAACACTACCCCATACCTCATACGGGAGATCGCCAAAGGCAGAGTGTGCAGTTCCATAATTTGTAACTACTAAATAGTTTTCAGTTTCCTTAAGCTTGCCATTTTCATCATTATAATAATTATAATTATTATATCCCGGCCATGCGTCTACTATTGCAGAAACCTTAACATTCATAGAGGCATAAGGTTCCTTGGTATTACAAACCTTTGGCTCCTTCATACCAATAACCATTGAATCGCCCTTTTTAAGCCCAAATGCTTTGGCAAGGCTTGTGGAAATAATGACTCCATCAGGATCTTCCGCAAGTGCATTCAGATAATTATACCAATGCTCCTCACTCAGATCATTTCTAAGCTTCGCAGTCCGGCCAAACTCCTTTGTGTTTATAGCCATAAATGTAACGTCTTTTTTTTCTGTTCCTTTAGTAGAAGCCTGAGCTCTCGAAGAACATAGTACCTTTGTAACACAGCTAAATGTACCATCATCCTTTAGCTTATTATAAGCATCAAAGCTTGGCTCATGATACTTCCATCTGATAGGAGCACCCGGAGCACTTCTCATCAGCTGAAGCGGCCAGTTCTCCTGAATCCTTACGTCTGCTCCACCTTCATACTGAAGTCTTGCCTCTTTATTAGCATTAATTGTTCTTGCCATATTGGCATTAAAGACACTCATTGCAACTGTCATAACAAGAAATATAGATATGACACTTGATGCTTTTCTGGTTCTTAGGATTTCAAGTATTCCGGCAAAGCTGACCGGTCCGAATTTTTTCTCCCCCAGTTTATAAATAAATCTTACGATGTAGAAAATAATTCTCAGCATAAGCATTCCGCAGGCAAAAAGGAACAGAGTTGAATCAATAAAGATAATCGGATCTATTCCCTCTCCATTCATTACACCGACTGAAAGTGTAGGAATCTGTTTATTATAGTTTACAAGCAGATAAACCGATACAACCAGAAGGATGATATCCAGAAAATACTTCTCCCAGGCCGGAAGAGCTGTACCTGCCCTTCTGCTTTTTTTCTTTCTGAATGCTGAAAGAACCGGAACCATCATAACTATGACTGCAATAAATGCTCCGACAAGTCCGACAAACAGCATGCTTATAGTGAACCTGTAGTCTCTTACACTTATTTCATTACTTATGAAATGAAAGCCCATAAAATCATCTACGCCGGCAACCATTTTACCAAACAGGAATCCCAGTCCGACGCCGAAAGGAACGCTGAGCATTGCCAGAAAAATGGACTGTATAAGATACATTCCTATAAGCTTAAGTCTGCTAAGACCTCTGTTTCTGAGAGTTCCAAGCTCGCCTCTTTCAGAATCAATAATTCTTACAGCAATCATACCAATAAATATAAGAACAAGGATAATAAGCGGAAGTACAATAACATACAGCATCTGACCTACAGACTTACTTTCCTCCTCATAATCACTGATCACCGGAGTAATATTCTCCGTCAGATGGGAATCCTTTTTCTTGAACTGATTTAGTACACTTTCTATCTGATAGATATTATCTGTATTTATATACCTGTAATCAAAGCTGACATTCATTTTATAATGAACATCCTTTGTATGCGCGTCTGCTATCTCACAGAAATCCTTCTTTTCAACAAGTGCTACCAGCCCCATTTCCTCCAGTGATTTGTTCCAGAAATAGTCTCCTTCTTTTTCTGAAATAACACCACTTACATAAAGAGTAAGTAACGGCTTATCTGAAGCCTCATCAGAATAAATGAGTCTGTCAAAGCTGATTATCTCTCCCGGAACAATATCATAAGCATCTGCTGTATATTCACTTACAAGGCAAGGGACTGCATCCTCAGGAATCGTTACTCCTTCAGGAAGATATTTTGATATATCCTCATGATAGTCCGCTCCGGAAACAATATTATAATGCTCCGAAACGCCGCTTCCACTTTCCTTGTTTCCATCCTCCAGATATCCTATCGCAATACTCTTAGCCTTTCGATATGAGTATTTTGCATCGATAGCCTTGTAGTAAACAAAACGTTGCGAAGCTAAGACCGGAGCGTCAATATACTTTTTCCAGGAATTCTCATAAGCATTTAAATCATCCGATATAGTTTTGTCAGAGCTGTCTCCCATCGCATCAGGATTGATGTTTGATTCCCTGAAAATAGATGCAGGAAAGCTGCCTGTTTCCTCATACTGCTTCGTAAATCCTCTCTGTATCAGCTTCATACGAGATCCGTCTCTGAACATCATCATGACAGCAAATATCATTATGATTGATATATTTCCTATCATAAGACAGAGATAAAGCTTATATTTATTTAATATTTTAGTAAGTATGTATCTTATCATTTGAGCACCTTATCTCCTACTTCAACACCATCCAGAATATATGTAGTACCTGTAGCTACCGGGGTTTTATGAATAGTCACATATTCCTTTACTATTTCGCCGTTTTCAACCTTCCAGACATAGTTGTATTCCTGCTGAGCCAGATTATCATATTCAGTCTTAACTGAAGTGCTCGGAACTATTACAACCTGCCTGAAATCCTTTCCGAAGAACTTAACCTTTGATTTTTCCATATCTTCTTTTGTTATCTTGTCATCTACCACAAAATCAAACTGGTATTCTATTCCCTTGAAATACGGATTGGAATATGTAGCATGCTGCTGCTCATCCCTTGTAAACAGCATATATCTTTCAGGATTACCGTTAATCCCCAGACATTTACCGGTCCAGCTTTTTGTCTCGTTATAAAATATAACTTCTTCTCCTATTTTAGGATTTGCATTTGGCATTGACGGATCCTTTGAATCGACCAGAACATGCATCCTTGTAGATCCGTTATCTTCTTTACTGTACTGTTCTGTCATAATATACTGATTCTTTTCAAGTCGGGTATTTCTTGTAACACCGAATGAATTAATTGAACCATCAACCTCAGAATTTAGTGTGTAATCAGAAGTACCATCCTTTCTGGCATTGCTGAAATTACTCAGCTGCTTTTCTGCCACTGCTCTATCCGCAGCGTACTGTTCTTTTGCATAGCTTTCATTATAGTTTAGTATATCCAGCTCACACTGCGTCCTCTCAGCGAGATACATAGTTTCATGTATCGCATCAGAATCAGTTGCCATCTCCTCAGTATTCATTGTCTTGGCATTATTCAGAACTGTTTCCAACTCAGACGTAGTTTTTTCATACTCCTTACGTTCTTTTTCTCTGTTTATGTCGAGCATCTCTATTTCTTTTCTTGCATCCTCGAGCTCAGCACTTCCGATGTTGGTCTGTAAAACGTACAGACTGTCTCCCGCACTTGCAGTACCTACATCATGCAGTTCGAGAAGCTTTCCGGAATATTCTGACATATAGATCTTGCTATATGGATTTAAAATACTTACAAATTCTGTCTCACATTTTTCCTGAAAATCGCCTGATACAGCGTCTCCCGTATCCCTTCTTTTCGGTATAGCCTCTGAATTTCTGTAGAATATCTGTTCTCCCTCTTCTATACCTGAAATAACCTCAGTGTAATGTCCATCAGTAACTCCGAGTTTTACCTCTCTCTTTTCATCAGCATCCGTTCCGGTTGCACTCTTTATATAGACAAATGTACTATCGTTTTCTCTGTAAATCGAATCATTACCAACAGCAAGCTTTTCCGTATCATCACTATCCATAAAGAAAAGAACTACATCCACACCCATTGTAAGCTTCTCCTCCGGAGCCTCAAACTGGATATAAGGATTACACTTTACTGACTTTGCATATGATACCTCTTCATTAGTATACTTTCGTTCAGTAATAGGCGTTCTTTTACCGTTTATTAACGCCCACTTACACTTATAATCCTCATACTTATAATTATCTATAGTGTATTCATCAGACTCTATATAAAGCTCCTCCGGATCATAAATAACTGCGATATTCTCATTTGCTTCAACATGATTTGACTGACTAATATCCTTTACAAAGGATACATAGCCCGAGCAAGGAGCCTTGAAAACCTTTGAAGCAGTTTTATTATAAAGCTCATCTAATTGTTTTTTCTTACTGCTGATATCGCTGTCTATTAGTGCGACACTGAATCTCTGATTTTCATTTTCAGAGGCTATCGCTTTATCCTTTTCCTGAATCGCAGCATCATCCTCAAGATACTGTTCTATTTTTTTCTCATAATCCAGTTTCTCTAAGGTTTTATTAGAGATGTTTATCGTATTGGTTCTCTGTCTGTTTAAAGACTTTATCTCATTCTCCAGTCCGGTTATTAATTCAGAATAAGGTCCCGATGAGCCTACGGCTATAACATCTCCCTCTTCTACGTAATCACCAATTCCAACATTTAACTCTTTTAAATCAACACCCTCCTTGGCAAAACAAGGATATTCTCTGGGAACAACCTTTCCGTACATTATTTCCTTCTTGCCAACGATACGCTTGCTGAGCGGACGGTAGGATGCCTCTGCTACTATTGGTTCCTCGAGCTGTGGAATAGCTGCTTTACTTCCTCCACAACCGGTCATAAATCCGAGCAGTGATAATAGCTCAGCTGATATCAAAACAGCTGAAATCCGTTGCTTTATGGTTCTTCTATTTAGTTTTTTACTCTGACAACGAAACAACATCGCCTTCCTCCAGCCCTTCCTTTATGATCACTAACTGACCTACACTATCACCTACGATAACCTTGGTTGCTATAAATTCACCATCTACTTCTTTATATACATAATCCCCTTTATCGGTAAAAATAACACCTTTTCTATCAACGTATAAAGCATCCTTGATTTCCGGCATCTCCACCACTACTGTGAGAATGTTTTCCTTCAGAGTCGCATCTCCTGTCAGCTTGAAGTAAACCTTACCACCACTCATTGCATCGGTCCCTGAAGCCACCGCATCAGTCTCCGTACCACTCTTTGTAGGATCCTCGATAACCTCTACCTCATATTCACTCATAAAGGTTTTGGCTTTGCATCTATCTCCTACATGGAACCGAACATCAGATGACAAAAGCTTTGCATCTCCGGAGGTAGATGTATCCAGATCATCTGATAAGTCCATGACATAATATCCTGCATCATCTGAAACAGTTATCATATTCCTTCCGACAACCAGAAATCCATCCTGAACTGACTGATCAATAGACTTAACTACGCCATCCTTCTCTGCCGTTATATTTATCTTGTTATATGTTGCATTTATATCATTTATGTGATTATTCGCCTTCTGAATTTCGATATCTAACTCCTTGATATCATCCGTAAAATCAAGTGAAGAGTCTATATCCATCATTCTGAGTAAATGATCCTTCTTGATTACAGCCTTTTCCTTTGAGTCAGCATATTCTCTTAATTGTTTTGACAAACTCTCTGACTTAAAGGTTATCAGCGTATCTCCCG
>CACYJP010000043.1 GCA_902774725.1 uncultured Lachnospiraceae bacterium | reverse complement strand
TCACTTGTCTGATACGGTGAACCGATCATCACTCCGCAACCCACCTGATAGCCAAGTGACTTAAGATCTCTCAGGCACCTCATACGGTTCTGCCATGACATGCTTTCCGGATGGAGTTTTTTATAATGCGCCTCATTCGCAGTCTCATGTCTAAGCAGATATCTGTCAGCTCCGGCATCTCTATATGCCTTGTAATCCTCGTATGATTTTTCTCCGATAGAAAGCGTTACCGCACAATCAGGAAACTCCGCTTTTATCCTCTTCACTATCCGGCAGATCATTTCAGTTGTGAAGTGTGGATCTTCCCCGCTCTGCAGAACAAATGTTCTAAAGCCGTATTTGTATCCATCCCTGCAGCACTCCATGATGTCATCTTCGTCCAGTCTATATCTGTCGATATTTTTATTTCCGGCACGAAGACCGCAGTATAGACAATTGTTCGGACATACATTTGAAAACTCAACTATTCCTCGGATATATACATCCTTACCATATACAGAATCAGCGACAGCGCGGGCCTTTTCAGCCGCATAGAGTCTGTCCTCTTCTGTGTATGATTCGAAGAGCTGAATCCACTCATCTCTGGTGAGACTATGCTGATTATGAAGTTTATCGATTAATTGTTTATTAATGCTCATTAGATCACTGCTTTCTATTACTCTGATTAAATTAATGCCATCGTCAAACAAGCTTTTACGACGTATATCTCCAAGTAAGCCTGCATTAACTCATTAATAACAAAAAATGCTACTGCGTTCCTGACACAACAAGAGCACAGTAGCCAAACTTCTACTTCTGTACCAAATGCTTTCATCTCAAGGGGCGCTCGCCCGTTTCGACGTCAGGTTGGTTTCATATGTAGGCTCATTATACATTAATAAACCCTTTTTGTTAAGCTGTTTTATTTTATTTATTCTTATCCCCGTAAATCGGTCTCAGACTTCTCTCAAGAATTCCCTTCATAAATGCGATCGCAGTTCCATAGTTTGTAAAAGGAACCCCTGCGTCGATCGCACACTTCATGCGGTATACCATCTCTCGCTGGGTAAGCATGCAGCCACCACAATGAATGATGAGGGCGTAGTCCTCAAGATTCTCCGGGAACTCTGTTCCAGAGCTTGTCTCGATCACAAGCTCACGTCCTGTTCTTTTTTTCAGCCAGTTCGGAAGCTTCACCGTTCCGATATCGCCGCACTGTCTGTGATGTGTGCAGCCCTCGCTGATAAGGATCTTATCTCCATCCTTAAGCTCATCGATCACTCTTGCCCCTTTCACTGCTGTATCAAGGAAGCCCTTGTATCTGGCCATAAGTATTGAAAATGAAGTAAGCGGAATATCCTCCGGAACATCCTTGCTCACTCTTTCAAATGCCTGACTGTCTGTTATCACAAGATCAGGCTTCTTTCCACCACCTATCATCTGCTCAAGCAGCTCCGGCAGCTCGGTCTCTCTTGTAGTGATTGCAAATGCACCGCTCTCGAGTATGTCTCTTATAGCCTGCTGCTGAGGCAGGATAAGCCGTCCCTTTGGTGCTGATTCATCAATCGGGATTACAAGAACTATTCTCTGCTCTTTGTCAATGATGTCACCGACCAGTCTCAGATCATTTTCATCCACAGGCTTGATTGAACCGATAAGTTCCTTCAGCTCATTTATATTTTTCTTCTCGGTCGCGCTGGTGTAGATGATTGAATCCTTATACTGACTTAACACGTTTTCGTTTGCTGCTACAGCTTGTGTATCACCATCAGCCTCTGATGTTATGTCAACCTTATTAAGAGCTATCACAAATGGAATGCCTTTATTTTTAAATATTTCTATAAGCTCTATTTCTGACGCATCCAGCTCTCTCGTCGCATCAGAAACAAGAACCGCGATATCCGTTTTATTAAGTATCTGCTTTGTTCTCTTGACTCTTTGTTCGCCCAGCTCACCGGTATCATCAAAACCGGGAGTATCCGTGATAACAACAGGTCCAAGCGGGAGCAGCTCCATGGCCTTTGATACCGGATCGGTAGTTGTACCGAGAGTATCAGAAACTACAGCCAGCTGCTGGTTGGTAACTGCATTTACCAGACTGGACTTTCCTACATTTCGCTTCCCGAAAAAGCTTATCCGGAGTCTTTCACCGGACGGGGTATCGTTTAAACTCATATCTTTCCTCCTAAAAAATGTGCCACTGGAGAACCGTCCCCATATGGCACATTTTATATTTTATATCTGGGAGTAAACTGTTTTGGCAGTAACGCCCTTAATCCTGCCGATCTTTCCGGCGAGGGCACTCGTCACATCCTGCGTAGCATCGACTGCAACGCTAATTATGCTTATACCCTTCTGGCGATATGGGATTCCCATACGGCCGATGATGTGATCAGCGTACTCATGAAGTAACTCGTTCAGTTCGGTAACTGAATCGTTATCATCAACGATTATTGCTATAACTGCAGGTCTTGTGTCCATCTAAGCCTCCATTACTCGTCAGCGTTGTTCTTTATCTCAGCCTCAGCAACATCATTAGGTGCCTGCTCATATCTTACGAATTCATATGAAAATGTACCACTGCCTCGTGTCATTGAATAAAGGCTGGTATCATACTCATAAAGTCCGAGGTAAGGGATATCAGCAACAACCTCCTGATAGCCATCCTCAAGAGGATTCATTCCTATGATCCTTGCACGACGCTTATTCAGATCACCCATGATTGCTCCTGTGTAAGCCTCAGGTGATATAACCTTCATAGTAGCATATGGCTCAAGGAGAACAGGTCCTGCCTCCATAAATGCCTTCTTGAAGGCCTGCTCTGTAGCAACCTTGAAAGCAAGCTCGGAAGAATCAACCGGATGGTAGCTTCCATCATAGAGCACAACCTTAACTCCTGTAACAGGATACTTAGCAAGAGGGCCTCTCTTAACTGACTCGATGATTCCCTTCTCAACTGCAGGGAAGTAATTCTTCGGAACTGCTCCACCTACTACAGTCTCTTCAAATACATATGGATTCTCAGTATCACCTGATGGCTCCATAGTGATCTTTACATGACCATACTGTCCATGTCCACCGGACTGCTTCTTATACTTATACTCTGTATCAGACTTCTTTGTGATTGTCTCCTTGAAGCTGATCCTTGGCTTATCAAGCTCGATATCAACCTTGTACTTCTCCTGAAGAACACTCTGAACAACCTCGAGATGCTGCATACTGATACCGTAAATGAGTGTCTGTCCGTTGTCACTGTCATTCTCTATACGAAGTGTAGGATCTTCCATAAGAAGCTTTGAAAGTGCCTGTGATATCTTGTCCTCATCACCCTTATTTTTAGCTCTGTACTGTCTGTAAACATAAGGTTTTGAAATAGGTGTACGGATAAATGTAATAGGATTCTTCTTTGTTGAAAGTGAATCCGTTGTCTGGCTTGTTGAAAGCTTTGCAAGAGCACCGATATCTCCGGCATGAAGCTCTTTAACCTCTTCAACCTTGTTTCCGCAGATAGTATAAAGCTTTCCGAGTCTCTCTTCTGTATCTCTGTGATAATTGAAGAGTGTATCCTCAGGCTTAAGAACTCCGGAATTAACCTTTATAAGTGAATACTTACCGATATATGGATCGGCGATTGTCTTGAATATATATGCTGACTTAGCCTTTGAAAAATCATAGTCAGCCTCAAATACTGAATTATCAACTGTATTGATACCTGCACACTTACATCTGTCAGGACTTGGGAAATACTTGATGATATCAGACATCAGAGTAAACATTCCTCTTGCCTGGATATTTGAACCCATAAGTACAGGTACTACTGAACCATCGCTTACTCCAACACGGAGTGCCTGACGGATCTCGTCCTCTGAGAACTCGTCCCCTTCGAAGAATCTCTCAAGGAATTCCTCGCTTGTCTCAGCAACTGCTTCCATAAGTGCATCACGGCAGATATTCAGATTCTCGTATGAATAATCAGGAACATCAAACTTATCAACTGTTCCCTTGTCATTCCAGCGCTTTGCCTTCTGCTGAATAACATTTACATATCCTACAAACTGTCCGTTTTCACGAATAGGAAGATGGAATGGAGCTATTCTCTTTCCATACTTTTCCTGAAGCTCCTGAACTATCTCTCTGAAGCTTGCCTGATCATCATCCATATCTGTTACGAAACAGATCCTTGGCAGCTTTCTCTTCTCACACATCTCCCATGCGCGGATAGTTCCAACTTCTATTCCGGCCTTTCCGGATATAACAATGATGGCTGCGTCAGCAACTGACAGTGCCTCTTCTGCTTCTCCAACGAAATCATGGAATCCCGGAGTATCCAGGAGATTTACCTTATGATCATCCCACTCTACAGGAATAACAGAAGTTTTGATAGAACATTTACGCTTCACTTCTTCCTTGTCATAATCACTGAGCGTATTACCTGCATCTGTACTTCCCATACGACTGGTTTTTCCCGAAAGAAAAGCTATAGCCTCAGCAAGTGATGTCTTTCCACAGCCCCCATGTCCCAAAAGGGCAACATTACGGATCTTGTCCGTAGTAAATACCTTCATGTAAACACCTCCATAATTTTAGTCAAGTTGTAAACCCGACTTCAATTATACCATAGATAGCTGAGAATATCATCTTGAAATTATTATATTATTCTACATAAAAGTCCTCTCCGGATTCAAGACAAATAGCGGCTAAACGCCCCGTCGGATGACAGGCTCCACAGTCGATTGCTATATGATTATTCTTTCTGAAAATGTATCCCGGCCTATCATTTTGATCAATATACTGAGTCGGCGTATGCCCTGTTATCACATACTTATCATCAAAGTACGGAACATCATAATCCGGCCTGGTCCAAACGATTTCATCTATCGAATAATCCTCCAGCTTTTTGTCCTTCGAGAAGTTACCTAACCCACCGTGAGCAAGTATAAACTTGTCATCATTTATTTCCAGAGTCTCGAACAGTCTGAACTCACCTATATAATCAAGCACCACTTCCCTGTCCTCAGGTGAAAGCCTTCTAAATTCAGCTAAAGTTGTCTCACATCCGTTATTGGTCCAGTCAAGGAATGCATAAAGCAACGTCGGATCCTTCGATACATCGATAATGAACTGATCCGTTATCTCATTCAAAAGAAACCTGAGACAAGGCAGCGCCATTACCTCATGATTACCCATGATTGGAATGATGTTCGGATATTTCATCATCTCCATCAGGATCTTAATAGGCTCAGGTCCTCTGTCAACCACATCTCCAAGAACATACAGAGTGTCCTCATCAGAGAAATGCAGTTTCTCAAGCATCTTCATGAATTTTCCATATTCGCCGTGTATGTCGGATAATACGTATGTGCTCATTTGGTTCCTTTAAACTCTCCATCTCCCGAATAAACTTTCCACCTCTTTTTTCATAATATCATAGCTCAAGCTTTACATCCAAGCCCTTTGACTCCGAAGGATGAGCATATACATCTATGCAGTTGCCCATTTTATCTAATAACCATTTGAGAGATATAAATATATATGATTATTATCAGCCTC
This sequence comes from uncultured Lachnospiraceae bacterium, assembly GCA_902774725.1. Lineage (GTDB taxonomy): Bacteria > Bacillota > Clostridia > Lachnospirales > Lachnospiraceae > Eubacterium_Q. Next base: position 8,180 of record CACYJP010000043.1, on the reverse strand, counting down.
TAAATCAGATACATACACGCCACATATTATTTTTTATATTGTTTCTAATTCAATTTTTTAAATGATGACCATACACCCAAAGAGCCTGATCTATTTTTCTTTCCCTATCAATTATTGAATCATCATTACAATTATCAGCATCAGCGTTTTTATATCCACTAAAGATCCGATTGATTTCATCTTCATATCGATTATATAACTTACACATTTGAGACGAATTATATGATGAAACATCGGGCACATCAAAAACTATCCTGAATGAATCGTTTTTCATATAGTCCTTTATAATTGAAAAATAAGGTGAATATCTTTTTTCATCTTGTATATTTAGATCATCAGAAAAAACTATAGGATTATCTATCCATAAACCAAATCCATTTTTTATATCACCACTAATAGCTTTAATTGCTCTATATGCAAATTGATCATATATAGGATGCTCGCCCCCTGTGGCAAAATATCTTAGCGTGATAATATATACATTACTTATCCCCGGACATTTCAGCTTACTTAAATACTCCTCTAAGGATGCATCTGAATCGATCTCATTAAGCATATTTGTGATTTTCTCAATATCGATTTCTCTTCCGTAAAGTGTATGTTTATTATTATTCCACGGCTCCCTATATATTATTTCCTTTTTATCTTCAGTGGCTTTATGGTCGATTTTACCAACTTTCCAAGCCAAGATGTCCTTTACATCACTGATTTCAAACTTTTCCTTATTCTTTCTCTTCTTTAATATTTCTTTGATTCTATTTTCAGCTATTTGACTGTTAGAATCAGAGAATTTACCTCCTGAATAATATAAGCTAGAATAGCAATCAACAAATTCACTAAGTCCAATTCTTCTTCCATTTTTGTCATAAAAGAATGTTTTTTCTTTATTCGTCATATCATCATTCTCCTTTCTCATACGCCTCCACGGCACTCTTCAGTTTCTCCACAATCTTCTTCCTCAGCCTTTCCGGTCTTTTCCTTCAATTAAAAAATACTCATACACCCACAATAAATAGACGCATGGGTATTTTTCGTCACATCGCATAGTTCGTTACAGATTTAACTCATTATCCCTCATTTTCATGCAAAAATGATTTTTGGGGAATAGAGTGCTATGCCTTATAGTTATAAACCGGCTTGATTACCTTATCGATCTTCACCGTATCCTTAATCACCTCGGCTATATCATCTATACCTCTATAAGCAAATGGGCTCTCATCCAGCGTATCTTTATTTATGCAGATACTGTAGATTCCTTTCATCGCTTTCTTAAATTCCGAAAGCGTATGATGCTCAGCCACCTCGGACCTCTTATAGATCCTTCCTGCGCCATGAGGTGCCGAATAGTTCCATTCTGCGTTGCCAAGTCCGGTTCCCAGAATTATTCCATCTCTCATATTGATAGGGATGATAACCCTTTCTCCCTCCTTTGCGCTTATGGCTCCCTTTCTGAGTATCGGCTTTGCATAACTGTCTGAGCTACCATCGACACCTGAAAAATCAACGTAATTATGAATGCAGGTAAAGCTATCCTCTATTTTCCATTTCATTCCATTTGTTATCGAATCGATGATAGCTTCTCTGTTTAGCCTGGCGAACTCCTGGATTATCTTTATGTCATAGATGTAGTCTTCCATCAGCTCGCCTGTGAGGCATGTCATCTCATACGGAGCATAGCCCTGTTTCTTCATCTGCATTTCCTTCTGACCGGTTCTCAGATAGTAGTCCGCAACCTCCATTCCCAGATGTCTGCTTCCCGAATGAACCACGAGATATACATTTCCATCAGCGTCTTTATCCACCTCAATAAAATGGTTTCCTCCGCCAAGAGTACCAACACTTCTTACAGCCTTCCTGACATTGATGTGTTTGTAGCATCTGAGCTCCGAAAGGTCGATCCTGTCTACATACTTATGCTCCCTCTCTCGAATCCTCGGACCAACGGGAACATTATCTCTTATCACAGTATCAAGCTGCTGGAACTGAAGTCCCTTTGTCTTAACCTTCGCTATGGTCATACCACAGCCGATATCAACCGAAACGAGGCTTGGAAGTATTGAGTCACCAACCGTCATGGTTAGCCCTATGGTTCCGACCTTGCCCGGATGAACATCCGGCATAACTTTTATAGTGCTTCCTTCAGCACTGGGATGATCACAGATCATCTGAAGCTGCTTTCTGGCATAATCCTCTAGAGCGTATGCTTCATTCTCTACTGTATAGACAGTAGCGTTTGTATATTTTCCATATATTGTAATCATAAAAATCCTTCTTTCTTCTAGTAATCATTTTTCCAATTATCATGTCTGTCCTTGTCCTTCTGTCTCTTCGCCCTTACTGACTCCTTCTTCTCAGTCACCTTTCTCGGACGGTACTTCGAACAGTTCTTACACTTCTTCATATCTACTTTTACATATCCTTTTTTACACTCCGCACCCATACAAACGTAGTAGATGCAGGGAATTGATCTATCTTTCATTTTTATTCCTTTCAATCAATTATACTCGCGATTATCATTCGTATTCCGCTTCGCTCGTAGAAACGCGCAAAAAAAGCACCATAAGAGGTGCTAGCTATCCAAGGTATATTAAAAAATAAGAGCTATCTTTTTACTCCCACGACTCACCAAGGACAACTAATGCCTCTATGTTTGTTATTAAGTTACTCTGATTAAAACTTCGCATATTGTCCTCCTTTTCGTCTGGGTTTACGGGTTACAGAGGCCTGAGCCTCACGGAGATTCGTGCTTTCTCCAGTGTCACAGTATATACGGATAGGGCTGATTCGTCAATCCCATCCGTACTGATTCATTAAACTTTCACATTTACCTCTCTAGATAATTCTCGCCAAACTCTTCAATTAACTCCTGCTTGATTTCAGAGAAATCAACCGATATCTTTCCATCGTATATCGATAACGGAACCTTATCATCAAAAGTAAAGATAGCTGTCTCTTCGTAAAATACATACTTAATAATATATCCGTTGAACGGATTAACTATCCAGTACTCCTTTACTCCGGCATCCATGTATAGTCCCAGCTTGAGTGTCATATCCTTGAACTGGTTTGACTTCGATAATACTTCAACTACAAATTCCGGAGCTCCATGTGTTATCTGTGTCTCGCGGATCATCTCTTTTTTACATAGAATAAACAAATCCGGCTGAACTACTGTTTTGTCGTCATCAAACAACTGAACATCTGATGGAGCAAGATATACCTTGCATCCACCTTTATTCTTCTTGATCGCAGTTCTTATCTGGACACCCATCTCAAAAATAATAGTCTGATGCCTACGGGAAGGAGATGCCATATCATAAAAGTTACCTTTAATTAATTCAACTCTTATATCATCCGGTAGTTTTTCATAATCATCTATCGTATATTCCCCTGCATCCTTATCCATTATTTCGAACGCCTCATACGTCTTAATTCCATTTATCTCTTTATGTGCGCTTGTGCCAACACTGTATTTGGTTCCGCTCTCAGCAATAACACCTTCTTGCATGCCGCGTTTTAAAGCATTTGCTGATTCAATAATGTCCCCATATCCATGGCTCAACATGAGCTCAGAAAAACTCTCAGCCCCCAGCCATCTAGGAGAGCCCTGCTTGACAAAGCTGCCCATAACACTGCTAAGAGCTTCAGCGGTTTTAACACGTGGAACGGTTAATCCGGCAAATACCTTCTGAACCGTTGAAAGAGGGACTCCGGACTTCTCGGATATCTCTTGATATGTAACTTTAAATTCTTTCTTAATTGCAATCATCGTTTCAACTTGCATACTATCCCTCCTCCACTATTTTTGTATATCTATTATATAATAAAATGGAAACCTCTACAATCAGAAGTTTCCATTTTGTTAATTGTTTTAACCATGACTATATATATTGTTTCTTGTCATTTATTCTTCCATCAAAGCATTTCGTCTGCCAGCAGCTTATCCACCTCAACCTCGAATGGAAGTCTGTCCAAGATGTCTGACTTTATATCGATTCCCGGATATACCTCGATCAGTCTGAGCCCCTTTTCTCCCAGCTCGAAAACGCATCTCTCTGTTACATAGATTACTCTCTGTCCGTTCTTTCTCGCACGCTTGGCCGAGAAGCTGATGCTTCGTACATTCTCAACAAACTTGTCTATCGTACCCTCATTCTTGATGATGACTCTCTGTCCCTGTTCCTCTACGCTGAGTCCCTTTGTGTTAAATGTAAAACAGAACACTACAGTCCTTGTCTTTGCAGTGATATTCGCGAAGCCACCGACTCCGGCAAAAGCACCGGGACCCTTGTGGGCATTTACATTTCCATACTGATCTACTTCTATTCCACCCATAAAGCAGATATCAAGACCGCCGTTATTATACAGGTCAAACTGATTGGCCATGTCATAGATCGAATCCGCACCGATGACCGCTCCGAAAACCTTTCCGGAAGCCGGGAAGCCACCGACTCCACCGGACTCAACTGTAAGAGTGATCTTATCCAGCATGCCGTTTTCTCTGGCATATTTAGAAACGGTTTCAGGAATTCCGACGCCGATGTTTACTATATCATCAGGCTTTAGCTCCTTTGCAGCCCTCTTACCTATTATCTCTGCACTCGTATTCACAACGCTCTTTGTCATCGTACGCTTTTCAAGCATCTCTGCCCAGTCCTGCCACTGAGAGTATGGTATCTCAAAGCTACCTGTCAGCGACTCATACGCAGCGTGTCTCGGCTCAGGCTTTATCTCAACAATCGCATCGACAAGACAACCCGGAATAATGGTACTGTGCGGTCTGGATGGTCTAACAACTATCTTATCCACCTGAACTATTACTGTTCCGCCATTTGCTTTTACAGCCTGGCAGATAGAAAGTGCGTCTCCTGCTGTATACATATCATCAAAGGAAATATTGCCCTTATAATCAGCAGCAGTTCCCTTTATTATCGCTACATCAATTTTCGGAAGCTTGTAATAAAGGAACTCCTCCCCATCAAGCTCGACGTACTTAACCAGCGAATCATCCTTTGAGATATCATTGATACCCGGACCTTCAAGTCTAGGATCAACAAAGATATCAAGGCCTACCTTGGAAAGCGCTCCCGGAAGTCCGCCAGCCTGCGCCCTGAGAGCATGAGATATACATCCAAGCGGAAGGTTATAAGCCTCAAATCTATTCTCAAGCACAAGCTTCTTTGTGCTGTACATAGCACCAAAATGTCCGCAGATGATCTTGTCAACCGCCCCATCTCTTATATAACCCTCAGCCGCTCTATCTTCATCCCACACTCCGAATCCGGCACTCGAAACACAGGTCAGATGCTTTGGTGAGCCTGTCTTTTTGTATCTCTCATACAGCGCCTCGTGAAGCTCTACCGGATTATCAATTCCGAGAAATGAATTGAACGCGAGCACATCTCCATCATTTATAAGGTCTATCGCCTCATCTGCTTTCATTATTTTATACACTTTTACTACCTCTTTTCCGCATACGATTCACGACAAAAGTCGCCATCAAAGATGTTTTATATTTTACCACATCCTTGACGGCGACTTAAACAAAAACTTATTTAATTATTAGCCCCTTAACAAATCCTTTTTAGAGATTGGTCATACTTACGTCCTGTCTCTTATAAGACTCAGCCTCAAAGAACTGCTTACTTACAGCACCCATTCCATTTGCAACTATGCTGCTTGGGAAGGTAACGATCATGTTGTTATATGCTGTAACATTTGCATTATAAAGTCTTCTTGAAGCCTGAAGATGCTCTTCAACATCCATCACACTTCTCTGAAGCATTGCAAAGTTCTCACTGGACTTAAGAACCGGATAGTTCTCTGCTACGAGTCTGAGCTCTGAAGCAAGAGAATCAAGCTTTGCACTTGCATCATTTCTTTCCTTCATTGACATTCCCATACGAAGTCCAATAACGTCTGTAAATGTCTGATGCTCATACTCTTTATAGCTCTTTACGATATCAACCATTTTGGTGAGAACATCATATCTCTTTGTGAGCGCTACATCGATTCCCGAAAGTGCTTCAGAAACCTTGATGTCCAGTCTCTTGATCCTGTTTGATGTTGAGATATACCAACAAACACAAATAAATACAATTGCTAAAACAACTATTAACAAAACTGTAATTCCATTCATTACTTTATCCTCCTCTAATTCCTCTTATATCTTTCTTTTATCTTTCTTTTATAAACTTGTATAATACTGATTCGTATTATTCATATTATTATTTATACTGCCGTAATTCATGCCGCTATAATTCATTCCATTATTTACCATGCTGCCATTCATTCCAACAGTTTCCTGCATATCCATCTGATCGACGATATCAATTATGTTCTTTATATCATCTATGTCCTTTTGTGTCCTAGCAATTTCAGTGAAGTAGTCAAGCTTCTGAGTTTTATTTACATTATCAAATGCATCATTAAACGCCTCATGAATTGCGAATAAAACCTTATTTCCTTCGAAGCCTGCAACGATTGCCGGATACATATTCTGGAGCTTTGTAAGTCCCTCCATCATCTGCGGTGTAAGCAGATAAAATGTATCATGCCCGCTTAGTGAGTAAACATCAAACAGTTTGTTAAACTCCACGCTTTCCATCTCGATCTTCTCACTTCCATTTTTGAAGTTCCTGCTCTTTGACGGAAATCTCTTTGAATACACACGCATCGGAGCGATGAACTTGTTTGGCAGATCAAAAACAATTATTCGACCTCTGAAAATAGTATATGTACTTTTTCCCTGATTCCTCATAACCGTTACATCCGACAGTTCAAAGTTGATTCCCTTATATCTTGCTCTCAGATAATCTTCAGATTTAAAAATATTTCCCATATTGAATAGTCTGAAGTTTCTAACAGTCGCCTCGTTGAAACCATTTTTCCAGGCGTATAGCACATTTTCAAAATTCTGCCTCAGAGGTTCCTCTACAAAGATCTCTTTATAGAGTTCCTTGTACTTTTTTGTAGTTCCCAACCCGAAAGGGATTCCTAACAGACCAATTAACAGTCCAAATATCATTCCCGGAGTTGAAGGACCAAATCCCATCGATATAAAGAACATGGTGATTCCGATCCCTGCAAGAACTATCGCCATAGTAAGCCTGCCTCTTAACTCATCAAGTCTATTCATTTTTTCATAAAGTCCCATCAGAATCACCTCCCTTCTGAGATTCGGACTCGCACCATCTGTTTTTTCTCACCTGGTTCATTATACAAAAAAAGCGGGACATGAACCATAGTTTCCTACAATTCAAGTCTCGCATAATTACTACATAACCGGAATTAATAACAATTCGTGATGACGATTATTGTAACCAATCAACTGATTGGGGGCTACTCCCTTGCATTTATTGAAGCAGATATTATCACTTTCCAAAATCCGTGTCAAGAAAAATCGTATGATTTTTTAACCTGCTTTATAAACCGATTTATTACCTTGTCACCATTATTCCATTTAGCAGATAATTCATGATAGTAACGACATTTTTCTTATTCTTTCCCCAGTCAAACATCTGTGTAGGCAGAGAGCACTCTGACTTAATATCTACACGGGTCTGCGTTTCGTTAATAGGTCCGAGATGCAGCAGTATGTTTTCACCCCAGGACGAAAAGGAAATAGAATGGATAAGTTCAAACTCAACTCCACCTCTTCCATCCGGTGTCTCCCTTATTATCTGGTACCCCTGGATGCTTCTGATCCTTCCCACCAGTGTCATGATCGGTGCTGTTGCATTTACGCTGTCTACAAATTTCGCTGCCATAATTCCTCCATTATTTTTCGTTTATTTTTTATTTGGGAAACTGATACAGAGTGGTCTTTATCCAGAACATAATTTTTCTACCTTCCCACCGAACTGCTGCTCACAGGAAATGTAAAGTACGTACTAGGATATGGTTCATTAATAAGAGTAAAATGCCACCACTCTCCACTATACTGTTTAAATCCATGTGCCGTCATGGCATCTCTCAGAATCATCCTGTTAGCATACTGTTCTTCTGTGATGCCTGTATAATCTGCGTGGCTCAGCTCTCCAAAGTAATCAAATGTACCGCCCATATCTACATCCATTCCTGTACTCAGATCAACCAACGTCAGATCAACTGCACTTCCCCTGCTATGGCCGGAGTGTCTGGCTATGTACCCCTGGCTATGAAGCACATCCTTACTAAGC
>CACYJP010000042.1 GCA_902774725.1 uncultured Lachnospiraceae bacterium | reverse complement strand
AGATACTGACCCTTTGCGCTTGATGGCTTAGCCTTAACTACAGCTTCCATAAGTGCCTTATAGTTATCAACTATCTGCTCTGTTGTGAAAGAAGCCTTTCCAACCGGAACGTGAATGATGTTTGCCTTATCAAGTCTGTACTCGATCTTACCAGCCTTAACATCTTCGATAGCCTTTACAACATCAGGAGTAACTGTACCAGCCTTTGGATTTGGCATAAGTCCCTTAGGACCAAGTACACGTCCAAGACGTCCAACAACACCCATCATATCAGGTGTAGCGATAACAACGTCGAAATCAAGCCATCCTTCATTCTGAATCTTTGGAACGAGCTCCTCACCACCTGCATAATCTGCACCGGCATTAAGAGCCTCATCTACCTTGTCGCCCTTTGCAAATACAAGAACCTTAACTTCCTTACCGGTTCCGTGTGGGAGTACAACCGCACCACGAACCTGCTGATCTGCATGACGTCCATCAACACCGAGCTTAAGATGAGCTTCAATTGTCTCATCAAACTTAGCGCTAGCTGTCTTTTTAATAATCTCAGCTGCTTCCTCAAGGTCATAGAGCTTTGTCTTCTCAACAAGCTTAGCAGCTTCTAAATATCTCTTACCTTTTTTCATCTTCATTACCTCCGAATTTAGTCAACTACTTCTATGCCCATTGAACGAGCAGTTCCGGCTATCATGCTCATAGCAGACTCGATTGATGATGCATTTAAATCAGGCATCTTCTTCTCTGCGATTTCCTGAACCTGAGCCTTAGTGATCTTTCCAACCTTCTTCTTGTTAGGCTCACCAGAAGCCTTAGCAAGACCTGCTGCCTTCTTAATAAGAACTGCTGCAGGTGCAGTCTTGGTAATAAAGCTGAAAGATGAATCAGCATAAACTGTGATAACTACAGGTACAATATCTTCCATGTTAGCTGTTCTATCGTTAAACTGCTTTGTGAAGTCTACGATATTTACACCATGCTGACCAAGTGCTGGTCCAACCGGTGGTGCTGGAGTTGCCTTTCCTGCAGGTATCTGTAACTTGATGTAACCTTTGACTTTCTTAGCCATTTTTTTATTCCTCCTCTCGTGGTAGATCGCGGAACATTTTTGTTCCTTCCACTTACTAATAGGAAACCATTTTCCTATTATATAAATCCGGTCAGGTTAAAACCGGAAATATGTCATTTATAATTTCTGAATATCTCCAAGGCTTATTTCAACATCAGTTGAACGTCCGAAGATATCTATATCAATGGTAACGGACTGCTTTGTCTTGCTGATAGTCTTGATGTTTCCGACTGTACCTTCCCAGGCACCGGCGATAACCTTGATAGCATCTCCTACCTCTACATCTATCTCAATATCAGCATTTCTAACTCCAAGTCTGATCATCTCAGCATCGGTAAGCGGTACCGGTTCAGATCCAGGGCCTACAAAACCTGTAACACCTCTGGTATTACGAACAACATACCATGTAACATCATTCTTGATCATATGAACAAGAACATATCCAGGGAATATCTTCTTGGAAACTGTCTTCTTGACACCCTTTCTTACCTCAGTAACATCCTGAAGTGGAACCATAACCTCGAACATCTGATCCTGAAGACGTCTGTTCTCGATAGTTTTAAGGATATCCTTCTTAACCTTTTCCTCATAACCTGAATATGTATGAACTACATACCAGTGTGGCTCATTATCGCCCTGCTGCTTGATATTAGCAGACTTCTGAACAGTCTCTTCTGCTGCTGCAGTCTCTTCTACCTGTTCTTCCGTTTTTTCTATCTCTTCAGAAGCCTCTGAAGTTTCTTCCATATCTAAACTCTTTTCATCTGCCATAATATCACCCCTACCATAAGAAGTTGAGACCATATGAAAGTAATGCATCAACAGCAGAGATTACTGCACCTATAATAATAGCTACAACAAGAACAACAGTTGTTTCTCTGGCTAACTGCTTCTTTCCAGGCCATGTAATTTTCTTAAATTCCAGTTTCAGCTCCTGAAACCAGCTTCTTTTGAGAGCAGGTGATGTCTCTTTCTTATCTGACATATCTTTCTCCTCTAAATCAAATAAATACTATTTGGTTTCTTTATGCATTGTATGCTTCTTGCAGAATCTACAATACTTCTTTGTCTCCATTCTATCCGGATGAAGTTTCTTTTCCTTTGTCATGTTGTAGTTACGCTGCTTACATTCCTCACATGCAAGTGTTATCTTTACGCGCATTAGTCGCCACCTCCATATACTTTACTATAAACATTATTCATAGTCTCTATACGTAAATAGGGTAAACTTTTGATGTCAGTTGGGATTACTGTTTTTGCACACCAAAAGAAGTGCGTACAGAAACGCAATGGTTAGAATACCATAGTTCGAAAGCCTTCGTCAAGCATTTTTTAACTAATCCTGACTTATTTATTTAACTAATCCTGACTTATTTACAGCTTATTATTTACTCACTTTATTTCTTCCTTAAGCGCAGAGAAAAAATTATACTTAAGTGGTGTATCAATTACATTTACAAGCTTCAGCTGATTTCTTGAAGCTCCCTTCATTATCTGCACATCTCTGTATAGCTGATAGGTCTGACTCTGAAGAGGAATTAGCTTAAGCGGTCCTAGCTTTCCAAGTCTTATACTATTTCCATAAACCAGATTGGCCTGCATAAGCTTTTCTTCCAATATATCGCGGCAGTCTTTTAAGTCCTTTGCTGAAAGAACCTCATCCACCTCAATAAACATTTCATAGAACGACGGTTTACTGTCAGTATTGCCATAGAGACTGTAATCAATTACAGTAAGCCCGGTTTCCACCGCAAACTGCTCGATACACCATCTCACAGCGTCTATTGTCATGTTTTCTCCAACAAGTGAAAGCACCTGATTCTTTCGATATACGAATTTTATAAGAGGAGCCTCATTATAGAATCCGGTAACTCTTACCACATCATTTAACCTGTAACGATAAAGTCCCGAAAGATTGGTTATGATCATCTCATAATCAATTCCCTGTTCAAGCTGATCTATTGTAAGAGTCCTGCTGTCATCCTTACTTCCTACCGGAATAAACTCATAGAATCCGCTATCAGGAATCAGAACATAGGATGTATCTCCCATCCTTCTTGCAGCCGCAAACACCCCCTCTGATGCAGCGTATACAAGATTGTTAAACGGAACCTTTTTTCCGGTATACTGATAAGCTCTCTTATAGTATGTAGAAAAGCCTCCGGTTCCTATTCCGGCCACAAACTGAATATTCGGCCAAATACGAGGAATGATTCCGTCCATTCCCTTCTTTATCTCATTCGAGACCTCCTTCGCCCTTTTAGGATTCGGACGAATCCTTTTCATAAGCTTTTCTCTGTTTGCATCCGATATCTTAACTTCCTTATCTATCCTGCCGTGATATATATCCATACATAGCAGCTCGCGGTTTTCCTTTATATAATCCATAAAGTCAACAACCGAGGTCAAAAATGCACCATCGATAAATGTGATATCACTTCGTTCTATCGAATATCTGGCAATCAAATAGTTCATATCTATCTCTTCGTCCAGATTCAGGCTTTGCCATGGCACAGAAAATATATAGTCTGAGATATCTTTTCCTTCACTAACTATATTTCCGGATATAGGTCCTGCCGAAATACCCTCAGCATTATACTTCGTACCGGTATCTACAAGATTGATTCCATATCCAACCTTTAATTCTTTTTCTGTTGTATTTCTGTAATATTCATCCGCAACAGCAAAGCAAAGATTAGCTGAATACTTTAAAAACTTATCCTTTCCTTTATCTGTTACCGGTATATACTTCGGAAAACCGATGCTTCCGGAGGTCTGCGCAAAGTGAACAACCTTGTATGCCGTTAAAAGATTCTTTTCGCCTTCATCATGCATCCTTTTTATTATCGGTTCATATTCGTCATAGGAGCTGATCGGAACCTTTGACTTATAGTCTTCTATACTATTTATCTGATCAAATCCATGCGCCCGTCCAAACTCCGTATCCTTATTATCCTTTATAAGCTGTAGCAGAGTCTGCTCGGATATCCTTACCGCATCCCGACTGTTACTGTCGAGCTCCCGCTTTACACGCTTCCCACTATTTATAAACCCATTTATTATACTTTTATTACTTTTCATATACCTTCTTCTGTACCTCTTTTCAGAATTTCCACTTCTTCTTCTGTAAGCTTTCTGTATCCCCCCAAAGATAGCTCCTTATCCAGCTTCAGAGCCCCCATGGAAATTCTCTTAAGATATTCAACCTTACCCCCAAGTGCCTCAAACATCCTTTTTATCTCGTGGTACCTTCCTTCTGTAAGACCGACATCCATAATACTGATCGAGCCAAATGTTTCAGCCAGCCTTTCATAGTTTTCTTCTATATAAGGATCATCGGTTTCTTCTATGCTGTCCAGCCTGCGAAGAGTTGAGGGCTTTGTCGTTTTTTCGTCTCCGATATCTATCCCCTTTTCGAATTCCTCAGCTATGTTTTCAGGCAGCACTCCCGACACTAATGCTATATATCTTTTCTCGATATGCTTTTTCGGAGAAAGCAGTCTATGTGAAAGCTCTCCATCATTAGTAATAAGAAGAAGTCCTTCGGTATCACGATCCAGTCTTCCCACCGGAAAAAGGTCTCTTCTCTTTTTTGAATCGATGAGATCGATAACCGTCTTTTCCTTTTTATCTCTTGATGCAGTAATTATACCGGCCGGCTTATGTAGCATATAGTACTCAAACTCACTGAACTCTACAGCCTTCCCACCCCTGGCAACGATATCGCACTTAGGATCGATCTTTCTTGCTCCATCCTTTACTACTTCTCCGTTAACAGTTACTTCTCCTATACGAAGAAAGGAGCGAACCTCGCTCCTTGTCCCGTAACCTGAATCTGCCAAATATTTATCCAATCTGATCATTAAACTCACCATATCTGAGGTACCTGATTATGACATCAGACCCTTAATTGCAAATATAATTATTACAATCAGACCAAGTGCAATTCTGTAGTAACCAAATATCTTGAAGTTGTTCTTCTTGATGTATCCCATAAGGAATTTGATCACAACTACAGATACTACAAATGCAACTACCATTCCAAATATAATCTCAAAGAATTCAAGAACTGAATAATGGAATCCGAACTTGATAAGCTTTACCACGCTCCAGCCGAACATGATAGGAATTCCCATAAAGAATGAAAATTCAGCAGCTACACGTCTTGAGAATCCGATTGTAAGTCCACCGACAATCGATGAACCTGATCTGGAGGTTCCCGGAACTATTGCCAAGGTCTGGAAGCCACCCATCATAAGTGCATCCTTATATGTTATCTGTCCGAGTTTAGTAACTCTCGGTTTTCTTTTCTGATTTCTATCTTCAATGAGGATAAAAAGAATACCATATACGATAAGTGCAACTGCAATAACTCCGGCAGTATGTGCATACTTATCCATCCAGTCATCAAGAAGAAGACCTATTACAGCCGCAGGTATGGTAGCAACCAGAACCTTTGACCAAAGATTGATTATCGGACGGCTCACTCCAATGCTGCCGAAACGATATTCATTCTTCCACTTCGCATCCTTCTTTGTTTTTTTCCTTTTTTCGTCACCCGGCTTTACTATTCTGAACGGCCAAAGCTTGTCCCAGTACATGTAAATAACAGCAATGATAGCTCCAAGCTGGATAACAACGAAGAACATCTCCTTGAACTTAGGATTACTGTCAAGCTTAAGCACCTGATCCAGAAGAAGCATATGTCCGGTGCTGCTTATAGGAAGCCACTCCGTTATTCCTTCAACCAACCCAATGATCATTACTTTTATTAATTCAAAAAAAGCCATTTTTTATCCCCATCCTTATTCTGCATTTTCAAAGTCAGAAAATGCTAATGACTCATAAAATCACATATAATTCTAACACGTTATCTACTTTCCAACAAGTGCATCATACTTTGCTGCAACCTCTTCTACATCACCACTTACGATCATTTTACCCTTTTCAAGGATAATCGCTTTATTACAGAGCTTTCTGACCTGCTCAGTATTATGCGAAACGAAAAGAACAGTTACATTTTTATCAAGAAGAGACATGAGCTTATTCTCGCTCTTCTTCTTAAACTTTGCATCTCCTACAGAAAGAACCTCATCGAGTATGAGCATATCCGGTTCAACAATCGTTGCTATCGCAAATCCGAGTCTCGCCTTCATTCCCGAGGAATAATTCTTTAGCGGAACATCTATAAAGTCCTTTAATTCCGAAAACTCAATTATCTGGTCCAGCTTCTCATCAATAAACTTATGACTATAGCCCAGGCACGCACCATACAGATAAATGTTTTCCATTCCTGTATACTGCGGATCAAAGCCAGCTCCCAGCTCAATCAGAGGTGCAAGCACACCCTCTCTTTCAACTGTTCCGATAGTAGGCTTAAACACGCCGGCTATAACCTTTAACAGAGTCGATTTACCGGCACCGTTGAAGCCGAGAATTCCAAGCCTGTCTCCCCTTTCAAGCTCGAAGGAGACATCGCTGAGTGCCCAGAACTCATTATACTGAAGCTCTCTTCTGAGCATGGCTATAAAGTATTCTTTTAAAGAATCATGTTTTTCTTTACTCAGGTTGAACTTCATACTTACATTTTCAACCTTTAAAACTGTTTCAGCCATAAGTCCTCACTATATCTCCAAAATAAACTTATCTTCCTTCTTCTTAAATGCAAAATATCCTATAAGGATTGAAAGCACACTGAATACCGTCGCATAAAGAAGACATTTCAGGTTCATGGGCTCCCCGAAAACCGCACTTCTGAAATTATCAATAACACAATAAAGTGGATTTCCCTTTAAAACAAATGACCATTTACTGCCAAGCAGCTTGCCCGGCCTGTAGAAAATCGCGCAGGTATACATGATAAGCATAAGTGCTACTGTCCAGAGATACTCCATATCTCTGAAGAATACACCTATCGTCGAAAGGATCAGTCCACATCCGAGGCAGAGCATCAAAAGAACGATAAGCGGAATGAATATCTGCAGCAAATAAATCGTAGGATATACGCCCAGTACTACAGCAACCAGTGCCAGTACTACGAGTGATATCAAAAATATTATGTAATTAAACAAAATGGATGAAAGCGGATAAAGAATCTTCGGCACATAAACCTTCTTAATTATAGAGCTGTTTGCCCTGATAGACTTAAGCGCCGCCGTTGTAGACTGAGAAAAGAATCCATAAAGGAGTCTTCCCGAAAGTATATAAACAGGAAAGGCCTTATCATGCTCACCCATAAGGGTTCCGAATACTATCGTAAGTACGATCATTGTAAGAAGCGGTTCCAAAAGCGACCAAAGTATTCCGAGATAGGACCTTCTATATTTTAAACGTATTCCTTTTTTTACTAACTCCGACAGTATGAAACGATTCTGAAGAAAACGCTCATTAGACTTTTTACTCATCGAACACCACCGAATCAGCAGACTTAAAGAAGCCTGCTTTATACTCGTCATATAAAGCTTTATAACAGGCAAATGTAACTACCCAGTAAGCATCATCATGATCATAAATACATGTCAGGTATTTATACTCAATACCTGAAACCTTACGACTATGCTCGAAATAGATATAGCTCACCTTGCTTTTTATCTTTGGCTGTCCCGGTATATTATTCGCTCTGATGTAGCCCTCAGCATAATCCTGAGGAGAATTCACCTCAAGGCCACTCTTTTCAACATCATTCTTTAATGACTTAATTCCCATAACAAGTCCGTCATGGCTTGTATAATACCAGGTGGTATTCGCAAGCGTAGACTCCTTATAGCTCTTATCCAGAGTAATTGTCATCCCCTCTGACTTAACCTCCTGCTCATTAGAACAAGCAGTAAGCGAAGAAAGCATAAAAACACTCACAAGACATAACGCTATATACCTAAAAACAGCTTTTTTGAAAAACAATCTTTTCATATCTATATCCTTTAAAACATAATCATCTAAATAATACGTGTAAGGGAGTATTTTGTCAAGAAATCATATTATCACCATCACCTAACATCCTCGAATCTGACAAATACTTTTCGAGGACCTTTCGGGTCTCTGCGCTTAGCGATTCACAAGCACAGGGTGCGATGTGAGAGCTTAGCGAACGAAGCGTAAGCGAGTGGTCAGCTAGGGGTAGCCCGAAACGGAAGCGAGTTAGTTCTCGATTCGTAGAATCGAGAATCTGTCCTCAAGACAGAAGCGTTCTGCACTGCAGAACCAAGACTTGCAATGCAAGTCTTGCATATCACGAAGTGATATGGCTCGAGCGATGCCGAGAAAAGTGTTGTGTCAGATGAGAGGATGTATTGTTATAGAAAACTTATCAAAACAAAAAAAGAGTGTCGAGACCTCTCGACACTCTATATCATATTATTTATTTTATTACGTGTACCCATCCTTCAGGTGCTTCGATCTTGCACATCTGAATTCCTGTAAGTGTATCGTAGAGCTTCTTAATCTTTGGACCAACCTCGCCGTTTGCACTACCTGGGAATACGATCTCGTTTCCGTGATCGTTTATAGCTCTTACAGGTGAGATAACAGCTGCTGTTCCGCAGAGTCCACACTCTTCGAATGAAGGTACTTCATCGAGGAATACTTCTCTCTCCTCAACTTCCATTCCAAGGTAATCCTTAGCAACAACCTCGAGTGATCTTCTTGTTACTGATGGAAGTATACTGTTTGACTTAGGTGTAATGAACTTGTTGTCTTTAATAAAGATAACATTTGCTCCACCTGTCTCCTCGATCTTAGTTCTGCTTGCAGGGTCGAGGTAAAGGTTCTCATCGAAGCCCTTCTTATGAGCATCAACTATTGCATGAAGTGACATAGCATAGTTAAGTCCGGCCTTGATATGTCCTGTTCCGTGAGGTGCTGCTCTATCGAAATCACTGATTCTGATTGTGATAGCCTTAGCGCCACCCTTGAAGTAAGGACCAACAGGTGTTACAAGAATTCTGAACTGATACTCATCAGCCGGCTTAACACCGATAACCTCATTTGAACCAAACATAAAAGGTCTTATATAAAGAGTTGCTCCGCTTCCGAAAGGAGGAACCCAGTCCTCATTTGCAAGAACAACCTTATCAACTGCATCAAGGAATCTCTCCTTAGGGAAAACAGCCATCTCAAGTCTCTCACATGTATCCATCATTCTCTGTGCGTTTAAGTCAGGACGAAATGTAACGATGTGTCCATCCTCTGTCTCATAAGCCTTAAGTCCCTCGAAGCATGACTGTGAATAATGAAGTACGCATGCACACTCACTCATAGTAATAGTATGATCAGGAGTGATTATTCCATCATCCCACTTTCCATCCTTAAAGTTTGAAACATAGCTGGCATCAGTCTGCATATAACCAAATCCGATGCCACCCCAATCGATATCCTTCTTTGCCATAACAATAATCTCCTTTGTATAAAATGTTTTCCGAAACATATTTAAAACTTCTTTTATTGTACGCTTATGCTTTAGAATGTCAAGAATATTTGAATTATTTTTAATATTTTTAAGTTTGATATGTTTGCACTATGTCTATCAAGCGCTTTCATTTTACAAAATAATGTTTAACACACTTCTATATATATGTTAAAATAAAGGACTATAAGCAATAACTATATAGAATAGAAAAGAAGGATATCGATATGTACAAAGTAGATTTTAACAAACCATGTCATGCACACTTTATCGGAATAGGCGGAGTCAGCATGAGCGGTCTGGCAGAAATACTCAGGAAGGAAAGCTTCACTGTATCAGGCTCTGATATGAAAGCATCTGATACAACCAAGGCTCTCGAGGAAAAAGGTGTAAAGGTTTATATCGGTCAGGTAGCTTCCAATATAACTGATGATATAGACTTCGTGGTTTATACAGCCGCGATTCATCCCGATAACGAAGAATACTGCGAGGCAGTTTCAAAGAAGCTTCCGATGCTCACAAGAGCAGAATTCCTCGGACAGCTTATGGAAAACTACAAGTATAGCGTTGCCGTAGCAGGAACTCACGGAAAAACAACAACCACATCTATGATGGCATACATCATGCTTCAGGCAAAAACAGATCCTACTATATCAATAGGAGGACATCTGAATGCGATAAACGGAAATATACGTGTTGGCTCCTCTGATTTCTTTGTAACTGAGGCTTGCGAGTACACAAACAGCTACCATGAGTTTAAGCCTTATGCCAGCATCATCTTAAATGTAGATAATGATCATCTGGACTTTTTTAAGAATATAGAAAACATCGCAGCTTCATTTGCTACCTTTGCAACCAAGACACTTGACGGTGGAATCCTCGTAGTAAACGGAGATATGAAATACAGAGACCAGATACTCGACGCTGTTAAGGACAGAAATATAAAGACTGTTACCTTTGGAAAGAATTCAGATAACGATTATGTAGCTAAAAACATCCGTCTTAATGAACTCGGCTGTCCGGTCTATGATCTGTTTATAAACGGTGAGGAAAAGGGTGAAGTACAGCTATCTGTTACCGGCGAGCATAACGCTATCAACTCACTTTCCGCTATAGCAGCATCACTTTATATCGGTATTTCTCTTGAGGATATAAAAGAAGGACTGAAGCTTTGCCACAGTGCCGACCGAAGGTTCCAGTACAAAGGAACCACAAGTAAGGGAGCTGTCATCATTGATGACTATGCACACCACCCGACAGAAATAAGTGCATCAATGACTGTTGCAAAATCAGTTGTCAAAAACGAATTATGGGTTGCATTCCAGCCACATACTTATACAAGAACCAAAGCACATCTTACAGACTTTGCGAAAGCGCTTTCAGTTGCAGATCATGTTCTTCTCGCTGATATATACGCAGCCAGAGAGATAGATGATGGTTCTGTTTCATCAAAGGATCTCGAAAATGAACTGAAAAAACTCGGATGTGATGCAGTCTATCTCGGTGATTTTGGTAACATAAAAAATTATTTTGAAAAAAATTCAAATAACAATGACATGTTAATAACTATGGGTGCCGGAAACATAGATACTGTGGGCGATGAGCTACTTTCATAGCAAGTTATCAACAGTTTCCACAACTTTTTAACAGCATTATGTAAAGGCCCAGAACTTTAGTTACAAACACCTTTTGGAGCTTATAAATCCCTTATAAGCTCCTATTTTAGTCCTTGTAAAACCACACCTGAAAACAATCAACATTATCAACAAATTCCACACATGGTTTACAAATCATATTATGGTTTTTTTGGTGTTTGCATTTCATTTCAGTGCTTGTTATAATGCATTAGCACTATGAAAAAAGAGCAAAAAATATGTATTAAAAATGGAGTTTTATGAGGGGTTATGGCAACGATTAATGTATCCTCTGAAGAGGTTGATTTTACAAGCATTTCAAATGTTTTTATAGAGCATTATATGACTGATGCCAATGGTGATTTTGTTAAGCTGTATTTATATCTGGCAATGCTGTCAGCTATGAAGAAACCGATCACCGTAAGAGATATCGCTGATCATCTTAATTGTACAGAGAGCGACGTATGTCGTGGTATCAAATACTGGATCAAGGAAGATGCTCTCAGTCTGAGCTACAATGACAGTGGCGAGGTAACAGGAATAGTTCTTCTGAACTTAAAAAGACCTGTCACAGATCTGAACGATCTCAAAATAGTAGACTTTAGTCTTGCACTTACATCTAATAAGCCTGATACAGAAGCTGATAAGGAAGAAAGTGTAGAGGAAGCTGTTGCTGAAGCGATGCCAAAGGCACCAAGAAAGAAGCAGCCTACTCCTAAGCAGCTTACTTCATATATGAGAGATCCTGAAATCGAGGATCTGGTACAGGAAGCAACTGCATACTGCCAGCATCAGCTCACACAGAAGGATATTAATTCTATTATATATATAAAGGATCAGCTTGGTTTCTCCTTTGATCTTGCAGAATATCTGCTTGAGTACTGTGCAGAGGTTAAGAAAACATCCTTCAATTATATAGAGAAGGTTGCAAGAAACTGGTATGAGGAAGGAATAGATAACAGAGACGACGCAGAAGAATACTCTGCCAGATATCTTACATTTTATAGTAAGATAATGAAGGCTATGGGAATAACCAGCCGCTTCTCTCCTGTTCCTGTTGAAAAGAAATATATCGACAGATGGACTAATGATTTCGGTTTCACTGAGAACATAATTCTCGAGGCCTGCAACAGAGCTATATCACAGAAGCCAAATGATGTTACATTTCCTTACGTAAATGGTATACTGGAGAACTGGCACAATAATAATGTTCATACTTTTTCTGATATAAGCAAGCTCGATGAGCTTCACAGCGAAAAAAAGAAAAAGTCAAATAATGATAAGGGAATTAACAAACAGGGAATAATCCCTTCAGCAGGCAGCTCCGATAAACTGAAGATGCTTGAGGATTACTTCCTGGATGAGGTTAAATAAAATGATAATCAGAGACCTTGAAAAAATAGATACAGTCGCATATCTAAGTCGTATCAGAAATGAAAACGAACGAGAACACCAGCTCAGACTTATAAAGATATACGAAGAGCTTCCGGAATTAAGAGAACTCGATCTTAAGATATCCGACGCTGCTATCGCCGAGGCTAAAAAGAGAATTCTGAACTCCGGCGAAAGGTCTGAAGACTATAAGGATGTCATCGCTGAATTATCTCAGAAAAAAACAGAGCTTCTGACAAAATCAGGCTATCCTGCCGACTATCTGGAACCTATCTACAACTGCCCTATCTGCAAAGACTGGGGTGAGGCTGACGGTCAGATATGTAGTTGTGTTAAGAAGCTGAGAATAAATGAGCTTTACAAAAGATCAAACTTAAATAACCTTCTTGAAAAAGAAAACTTCGAAACCTTCAATCTGGACTACTATGAGCAAAAGGAGTTTTCAGGGAAGAAAGCGACGCCATATGATAATGCTTCAAGGATTCTGAGCAATGCCAAAAGGTATGTGAAGGAATTTGATGAGAAGCATGAAAAAATACTTATATACGGAAGCACCGGACTGGGCAAAACATTTCTTTCAAACTGTATCGCCAAGGCACTTCTCGACACTGAGCACACGGTTCTATACTTATCCAGCAATGAGCTCTTTGAAGAAGTATTATCCGGCTATATAATGTCCCATAACGAAGAGGATAAAGCAACTCTCGAGCCGGTGTATCAGTACATTTACAGCAGTGACCTGCTCATCATTGATGATCTGGGAACAGAGGTTCTGAGCAGCTTTGTTAAGTCACAGCTTTTCGAGATCATCAACAAGCGAATTCTTACAAACAAGGCCACACTTATTACGACCAATCTCAGTCTGAACACACTCGAAGACAGATACACCGAACGAGTGATGTCGAGGATTGCAGATAATTATATCCTTTATCAGCTCTATGGTAATGATATAAGATATATAAAGAAAAAAATATGATGGAGGACAAAATTAATGCCTGATCAAAGCAAACTGATAACCATTCCTGAGGGAAAGCTTGGAATACTTGCTCTTAAAAGCAGCGAGAAGCTCAGCAAGACAGTGGATAACTATCTTGTAAGGTGGCGCCGTGAAAGAGAGCATCTGAACACTGAGCAGCTCATCTTTAACGGATATTCGAGAGATACATATCTGATCGAATCATGCTGTCCACGTTTTGCATCCGGTGAAGCCAAGGGTACTATCTCAGATTCTATCAGAGGTATGGACCTTTACATCCTTGCCGATGTAACAAACACAGGTATAGAGTACAACCTGGGAGGACGTATGGTGCCGATGACCCCGGATGAGCACTATGCAGATATAAAGCGAGTTATTGCTGCTGCGTCAG
>CACYJP010000041.1 GCA_902774725.1 uncultured Lachnospiraceae bacterium | reverse complement strand
ACCAGCCTGAAGAGTCAGACTTCCACGATCCGCCGGCAGCAAAAGAATTTGAATTTGCTAATGAAACTGTAATCAAAAGACATAAAGCTAAAACTACAGCTATTTTTCTTTTCATTATGTCGAACCTCCCGAATATTTATCGAATTCAATGTTAAATCAATTATATATACATTATTATGCATATGCAATTAATAATAATAAGTAGAAGTAAAAGGGTGGTTCTTCTTTTGTGTTAATATTGCTTATCACGTATCCTTTCGCAGGATATTCAGATACTCTTCATACGAGAATACCCTGTTGCGTGACGCATTTGTTGTTTCCTTCAATATCCCTGCCTGAACTAATTTTCCCACAGCAGTTGATACCGTGTTATAGCTTACTTCAAGGTCAGATGCCGTTCTTTTTATGTCAATGATGGGATACTGCTCTATATAATCGAAGACTCTTCTTACGTTATCATTCTTTCTTGCGGTAGCAGGAAGTCTTTCAATATTCCCCTCATGAAGTGCTGACAAATTTTCGATCGTAGCCAGGGAATCCTTTGCTGCCGCTGATACCGCTTCAAGGAAGAATCCAACCCACTGCTCATAATTCCCGCTTCTTCTTACCTCTGAAATACGATCATAATATTCTATCTGATTCTTTTTCAGAAAGTAGGAAATATAAATAATAGGTTTGGAAATATATCCCTGTTCCATGAGATACAGCAATATCATCAAACGCCCGACTCTTCCGTTTCCATCAAGGAACGGATGGATTGTTTCAAATTGATAATGGATCAGCGCAATCCTGATGAGAGGATCGTAATCATCCCCTTCGTTCATATATCTTTCCAAATCAGTCAGCGCAACATTCATATCCTCCACATTCGGCGGAATATATCTCGCTTCCTTAAGCGTACAGTTAGCGGCACCGATCCAGTTCTGTGATCTACGAAATTCGCCCGGATTCTTTTCCTGCCCTCTAACCCCTGCAAGAAGCTCTTGATGGATTTCTCTTAAAAGCCTGTTGCATAATGGCAGCTCATCCAGTCTGCCAATCGCATATGTACAGGCTCGCACATAATTAATGACATCTCCTACATCAAGATTTGTATTTCCGTCAACATTAGGATCAAGAACATCATCCAGCGTACATTGTGTACCTTCTATCTGTGAAGAAATAAGTGCTTCTTTTCTTACATACATGGAAATGAAAAGCTCTACATTCGGTATGAGCTTTGCTGCCGTATCGAGTCTTACCAGATTCCTGTTTGCTTCCACCAGTTTCTTTACTATATCGCTGTTTATATTAAGCTCCGGATTCGGCGGCAATGGCGAAGGCTTAAAAGACTGATATGTCGCTTCACCGCTCAGATTTGTTACCAATTCACCTGATCTACCCATAGGAACCTCCTTCTTTTTGAAATAACAATTCTATAATATGTCTCTTATTTCAAAAAGTAAAGCATTAATTGAAATATAGGCGTAGTTTCATGTCTTTTATTTCAAATTCGTATGTTTCTGCGTAGCCAACTAAGCAAATGAATTACCAACGTCCATCACTTGTTATGGGCTTTGGTAATTCATATCCCCAAGGGGTTCAGTACGGTAAGGGGTTCACATGGACAAGGGGTTCAGTTCGGTAAGGGGTTCACATGGACAAGGGGTTCAGTCCATGTTACTTTTTTGCTCCACAAGTGGAGCAGGTGTACTCAGCGTCGTGATGAACAGTCTTGTATTCTGCATCATGATGTACTGTATCATAGCCAACAAGGACTTGTTCTGTGGCAGTCTCCATATACACAACACCACCACCACAGTTTGGACAAGGCACACCATGTTCTTTTTCTGTGCCACAATCTGCACAGTAATAATGGTTCACAGTCTTGTACTCATATTTAGGTACTTGTTCATCCCAAGCATCTTTTACAAGAATCTGTTCGTCCCAAGCTTCTTTGGTGCAGACCCATGTATGAGTGTGGGCTCCGTTAGATGTTGAACCGGAAGATGCGCTCATTTTTCCGGAGGCATCTACATAGTAACCATCTATTGTTTCATCAACTGCCATATATCCACTGGCTTTGAAATAATAACAGCTTCCGTCTATCCAAAGCCATGTATTTACAGGGTACCAGCCTGAAGCATCTGTATACCACCATCCGGTAGAGTCACTAGCCCAGTATCCACCGGAATAAGCTGTATTCCACGTTCCGTCCGCATTCAGCCAGCAGCCGTCACGGTATTGAATAATCCATATATCCATTTCCAAGAAAATAATACCAGTAGCCGTCTATCTCTGTCCAGCCCATAGCGTAGCTTCCATCTGAATACTCATACCACCAGCCGTTTGAATTAGATTTCCATGATCCACCTGCGGCGTAGGAATTTGAATTTGTTATTGATACTGTAATCAAAAGACATAAAGCTAAAACTACAGCGATTTTTCTTTTCATTATGTCGAACCTCCCGAGTATTTATCGAATTCAATGCTAAATCAATTATATATACATTATTATGCATTTTCAAACAACAATTTCTGGTTTTCCTTATTTCATTGGACAGATTTGTAATGTCTTACTGGACAGATTTACAATGTTTAGCCGAACAAAAAAGATGGCAAACAAGGATCAACCTCATTTGCCATCTTAAAATATCATTTGATTATTGCTTGTCTTTATTCTTTCCCAGTCTTTACCGCCTCTGTAACTGCTGTTGCAAGTCCGGTAATTCCTGCAAGATCTGAAGGAATGATCAGCTTGTTAGCCGGTCCGTTTGCTGCCTTTTCAAATGCCGCAAGTCCCTTTACTGCTATTGTTCCCTGTGAAGGAGCAGCGTCATTCATCATTCTTACTGCTGCAGCTTCAGCTTCCTGAACCTGTCTGATTGCTTCTGCTTTACCTTGAGCTCTCTGGATTGCTGCTTCTCTCTCAGCCTGTGCTTCGAGGATAGCTGCCTGCTTCTTTGCCTCAGCCTCAAGAATAGTTGCTTCCTTCTCAGCTGTTGCACGAAGGATCTTAGCTTCCTTCTCACCTTCAGAAACTGTAATAGCTGCCTGCTTCTCACCTTCAGCTCTGATGATCTGCTCACGTCTCTCACGCTCTGCCTTCATCTGCTTCTCCATTGACTCCTGAATAGCTGCAGGTGGCATGATGTTCTTAAGCTCAACACGGTTAACCTTGATTCCCCAAGGATCCGTAGCTTCATCAAGTGTTGCTCTCATCTTGGAGTTGATTGTCTCACGTGATGTAAGCGTCTGATCAAGCTCGAGATCACCGATGATGTTACGAAGTGTTGTGGCTGTCAGATTCTCGATAGCTGCTATAGGATTCTCAACACCGTAGCAGAAAAGCTTAGGATCTGTTATCTGGAAGAAAATGACTGTATCAATTCTCATCGTAACATTATCCTTTGTAATAACAGGCTGTGGCGGGAAGTCAGCAACCTGTTCCTTAAGTGATACGTGTCTTGCAACCTTATCAATGATAGGTACCATCATATGGAGTCCAACTCCCCATGTAGCTGTGTAGGTACCAAGTCTCTCAATAACATATGCATTTGCCTGCCTAACTACTCTGAGTGAGCTGCAAAGCAGGATAATTGCGATAACTAAAATAATGATTAATGCTGGCATAATACTTAAACCTCCTTAGAATATATATAACTTAGAAAAACACTACTTAAAAATACATTTCTCAAAATACGTCACTTATTCAGTCGATTTTCAGATCGGACTGTCCAGTTCCCGCCGGACATACAGCTTTGTTCCTTCAATTCTCTCTATCTTAACGAGAGTACCTTCAGGAATTGTG
This sequence comes from uncultured Lachnospiraceae bacterium, assembly GCA_902774725.1. Classification (GTDB taxonomy): domain Bacteria; phylum Bacillota; class Clostridia; order Lachnospirales; family Lachnospiraceae; genus Eubacterium_Q. Next base: position 21,383 of record CACYJP010000041.1, on the reverse strand, counting down.
CTTCCGTCTTCTGACACGGCACGCCACTCAACATCTCCGAGCTTGATCATTCCTGTTCCGGCATTGTTATCTATAGTTGTAAGAACATTTTCTGTCCTTCCTATCCAACTGTCTGTATTCGTCTTCTCTTCGCCTAGAGGAAGATGCTTTTTCGCAATCGGCCTCATGACCAGAAGAAGCACGGTAGACACTACAATAAACACAACTATCTGCAACCAGAGCGGGCCATCCATGTATCCGACTATTGCCGCCGCGATTCCTCCGCCGGTAAACCATATAGACGAAAGCCCCAGGGATATGATCTCTATTATGAGTGCAAGTGCAGCAACTAAGACCCAGAATAAACCATAGCTTATACCAAATATCATCAGCCCCTCCTTTCTTATGCTTATCAATCTTACAAACCGTACAGTTCTTTGCTATACAATCCATATATTACCAAAATCAGCATAAAAATGGTATATAAATCGAAGAGAATTATCAGATTCTATTTCTCGATTTAGGAGAAATAGAATTATACTCGATTGATTTGCACCTCCGGATGAAGTATAATAAAGACTGTTCCAAATTCTATCGAGGAGGGACCGGGATGAAGATATTTAAGAAAGTCTGTAGTTTGTCGCTCATTTCTCTTCTTCTTTTCGCAACACTGGACGGCTGCGGAAGTTCAGAGAAAAAATCAGATGATAAAACAGCAAAGAATAAAATAGGTATCATCGGCGCAATGGATGAGGAAGTGACCACATTAAAGGATTCGTTGGAAAACCCGAAGGTCACAACCATCGCAGGGATGAATTTTTATGAAGGCAAGCTCAAAGGTAAGGATGTGGTCGTTGTGCAGTGCGGCATGGGAAAGGTAAATGCAGGCATCTGTGCACATACGCTTATCAATGATTTCAATTGTACAAAAATCATCAACAGCGGAGTCGCAGGCTCTCTGGATAACAAGCTAGATATAGGTGATATAGTAGTCTCAGTTGATGCAGTACAGCACGACTTTACTGTTGAAGCCATCGGTTTTGAGAAAGGCGAGATACCTTACACAGGTCTTTACGCATTTCCTGCCGATGAAAATATGCGCAAAGATGCACTGGATGCAGCAGCAGAGGTTGCTCCTGATATCCACGCCTACGAAGGAAGAATCTGTTCAGGAGATCAATTTATCTCAGAAAAAGAACAAAAAGAAAAAATCATTTCCGACTTTAACGGAATGTGCTGTGAAATGGAAGGTGCAGCCGTAGCACAGGCCTGCTACCTGAACGGCACACCTTTTGTTATAATCCGTGCCATATCAGATAAGTCGGACGGTTCAAACAGCATGGAATATGAAACCTTCAAAGAAGGAGCCGCAAAGAACTGCGCAAATATCGTCGAGTATATGGTAGAGAATATGGAATAATAATAAGTCACCGGGGACAAAACGCCCTGCCGAGATATCTCCCGGCGGGGCGCAAGTTAATTATTATGATATATTGTTAGCTCTTCCTATTGAAACATAGTTATCCAGGATAGCCTTCAGATCGGTTCCTTCCTCACCTTCCCAGCTTCTTATGCCTTCAACCATATATGATATCCTGCCGTTCTCCAAAGGAGTCTCGTTATAGCGGTCCTTATAGAACTCACCGAGAAAGGTCTTTCTGTCTCGCAGTATTCCTCGGCATTCACTTAGTGTACAGCTCGGAAAATTAACATTCCATATCTGGTCTGCTTCGAGAGGTTTTTCCATAAGCTCAATCATGATTTCTTCAAGATAACGGTCCGTCACCTCATGAACAGGGGACGCATCCTCAGAAAAAGCAATCACATGTTTTTTCTGGAAGGCAGCTTCAAACGCAGCTCCTACAGTAGCAGAATACTGCAGGTCTGTTGCGATATTGTAGCCATAATTGATTCCTGAAAAAACAAACCCCGCACTTCCGGGTATTATGTTCAAAAGCCCTATCCTTACACAATCAGCCGGAGTACCTGTACTGGCAAAAGCCCTGACTCCAGGAACAGGATAGTCTACCTCCCATGCTTCTATACTGCTATGAAATGAGGCTGCATGGGATTTGCCGCTCCTCTCCGAATCCGGAGCAACTATCCAAACCTCACCCAGCTTTGATGCAGCCCTCGCAAGACGTTCCATTCCGTCTGTGAAGATACCATCATCATTTGTTAACATTATTTTACTCATCCTCTATCTCTCCGGTCTTTTCATTTAATTTCATTAGCTTATACAACCCCTACATAATACCACAAAAAAAGACGACAAAAAAGGTCTGACCTTTTTGTCGTCTTTTTCTGTATTATTATATTGTCACGGTTTTGCATCCTGCTTATGCATAACCGGAGTTACATCAACATCAACATTTTCTCCATCACGAGATACCGTAAACTTAATCGAATCCCCTTCAGCTGTATTCTGAATAAGACTTCTCAGTTCAACCATACCGGATATTTCCTCATCGTTTACTTTGGTAATTATATCACCAGGCTTAAGTCCACCCATAGCTGCAGGGCTTCCTTCCTCAACATTATTTATAACCACTCCTGCAGTATCACTTGTCTGATTATTGCCGAACAAACCGCCCATCTGATAATCACTGGCCAAATCACTTCCGGTTATCCCTATATATGGCTTCATGATATAGCCCTTTTCTATGATACTGTCAATAATACCATTAACGCTATTTATCGGAATAGCAAACCCAATATTATCTACGGATGCCTGCGTGAAACCACCCGAGGATTTGGCATTTGTACTACCAATTACTTCTCCGTTCGAATTAAATAGTGCACCACCGGAATTTCCCGAATTAATAGCACAGTCTGTCTGTATCAGCTTCATAGAATTATTCTGTATCTTTACCTGTCGATCCAGGGCACTGACATTACCTGATGTAAGGGAAAATGTTAGCTCTCCAAGCGGATTTCCGATAGCAACAACACTATCTCCGACACTCAGCTTATCTGAGTCACCGATAGTTACCGGTTTTAGTCCTTTAGCATCTATCTTTAGCACAGCGATATCATTTGTGTCATCATAGCCTATCAGTCCTGCATCATATTCATTTTTATCATATGTCGTAACCTTGATTTTATCTGCACCCTTAACTACATGATAATTAGTAACAATATATCCATCCTCTGAATATATAAAGCCGGATCCTGCAGATGCCGAAGTTGTCTGATATCCCATATACTCCATAGGGATTTCTGTCGTTATTCCAACAGTTGAGTTTACATTATCATCATATATCTGCGACGCATCTTTTCCGACACTCGAACCGGATGAATCAACACTGCCACTTTGCTTCTTACTCTCCTCACATCTTGCCTGCAAGGTAGATACCACACTATTTATGGCACCAACAGCATTGCCACCCCTTGATAACATTTTACTGAACGTCGCATACCCTCCGGCACCAACCATGCCTCCTACAAGCGAACAGCATAACGCTGTCGCAATAAGTCTATTTCCTGCCTCCTTAGCCTTCTTAGTTTTCATCATAATATCACGCTCCTCCCTTAATGTTTTCCCCATTATAAGAGCGTTAGTTAAAATCAACTTAAAAAAACTAAATATTTCTTGCCGGAAAGCTTGCAGTTATCATAAATGTTTTTCCGTCCGGTGATGCAGCCCCGATTTTTCCCCCATGTAAATTCACTATCGCTTGTGCTATGGAAAGACCTATTCCATGACCACCCGTCTCAGAATTCCGAGACTGATCTGCTCGGTAGAATCTGTCAAATATATGACGAATATCATCTGTAGAAAGCCTGACAGAAGAAACATTATTTACACTTAATAAAAGCCTCTTCCCGCGCCTTTCAAAACTAAGCTTTACAGTCTCCCCATCTGGAGAATACTTGATCGCATTATCCAGAAGTATGGTTATCAGGTGTTCTACTTTGCTTTTATCGCCAAGCATAGTAAGCATCGGCTGAACCTGAATAACAAGCTCCTTATTCAATGATTTTGCAATAGTCTGAAAAGATGCAGCTGTCTCGAGTATAATTTCTGAAGCAGGAATATCTATCAGCTGAATATCGCTTTTTGACTCTTCCATCCTTGCCAGTTTTATAAGATCATTCGTAAGCTCTGCCAAGCGATTCGACTGCTTCTTTATATCATCGAGATATTCATTTTCCTCAACATCCATTTTCAGGATATCTACATCTGCATTTATTATTGTAAGTGGTGTTTTTATTTCATGTCCGGCATCAGTAATGAAACGTTTCTGTTTCTCATAGCTTTCTGAAACAGGTCTTGTAAATCTAGCAACAAAGAAACACACAAGTAACAAAATTACAAAATATCCAGCAAGAGATATCATAATACTCGTATTTCTGAACTCGTGAAAAAGAGCTATCTTACGTCCGCAATCAAGAAATGTAATACGTTTTCCTATTCTTTCAGAGGTAACAACAAATCGGTAATCATCCTTAAACCCTTTTTCATCTTTTTCCTCGGCAACTTCTACAGCATAACGCACAGCTGTCACTCCATCAATAGCATATATGTTGCTTGTCTCAATAAGAATAGGAGTATTATTTTCATCTAATAAAACAGAAAAATATCTGCTCTCAAACGGTATCTCCCTCGACATCCCCGAAGGTAGCCATTCCATTCCATTTTCAAAGCTCGGAAACACTCCACTATTATCTGATAGGACAGCGAGTGTTTCGTCCGCTTCGTCAATAACTGATCTGTAATTAAGCAGATTCATACCTGCCACTATGATAGTCAGAAGCAAAAACAACGCCGATACAGCAAGCACCGTATACTTTATCCTTAACCTCTTTATCATTTCAGTTCCTCCAGCCGGTAACCTGAATTTCTAAACGCCTTTATCTGTAGATTTGCATTTAAAGCCGTGAGTTTCTTTCTCAGATATGAAATATAAGCCCAGACCACATTCAATTCCACTTCCGAATCAAGCCCCCAGATTCTTTCCAGAAACATTTCCGTGGATATGACCTGCTGGGGAGATGACATCAGATACTCCATCATCTGGTACTCTTTATTGGCAAGCCTGAAGCTTCCGCTTGGAGTTGCAAGCTCATAAGAAGCTCTGTCCAAAGTCACATTTCCCATTTTTAGTTTATTATCCAGCACCGTCTGATTTCTGGTAATGGAACGTATCCTTGCCAGAAGCTCTTTAGTGTCAAACGGTTTTGTCAGATAATCGTTTGCACCGCTGTCTAGCCCCAGAACCTTATCATCCACCTCTGATTTTGCGGTTAACATGATAATAGGCAGATCTATCCCTTCAGCACGAACCCTCTTTAGAACCGATATCCCATCCATTCCCGGCATCATTATATCCAGTACGGCAACATCATAATTTCCGGACTCTATATAATACAGTGCATCATTTCCATTATAAACCGCATCAACCGAATAATTATTCTTTTTGAAAATCGCTACTAAAACACGTGATAACGATTTCTCATCCTCTGCTAGAAGTATTCGCATAGCTTTTTCTCCATATAGTTCTTTAACAAAGAGTGTCGCTCGCGACACTCTACGCGCGAGGCGTGTGTTGCCAACGGCAACTATAACGCGCGAGGCGTGTGTTGCCAACGGCAACTATAAACCTTACACGCCGAGACGCATCCTTAGCGGAGCGTTTTTTGCTTTGTAGGAAACGCAGTTTCCTACAAAGTAAAAAACAAAAGGCTCCGACGTCCCGTTTTGCAAGACATCGGAACCGTTTACTTGTCCCTTTTATTTAGTGATCTCTATAGTAGTTTATCAGGCAGCCGCTGGTAATGATTGTTCTTTCATCATCAGTAAGGTCTCCAAGCTTAAGAGAGATTTCTTTCATTCCCTTATTTACGATATATGCCTTAATAACCTCTGCTTTTTCCTCTACCGCTTTTACAATATCCGGAACAAATACATAGTCTCCGTTTTCAAAGCCCAGTGGATTTGCATCTGAGTAGTTTTCTGTAGCTGTCTCATCCATAATGAATGGAAGCATTCCCCAGTTAATAAGGTTTGATCTATATCTCTTTGTAGCGTACTCTTTAGCTATATTTGCCCATCCGCCAAGAACCTTCTGACAGGATGCAGCCTGCTCACGTGCAGAACCATCACCCGGCTTAACAGCATAAATAGTACTTCCGAAGCCTGTATTTGCGCGACTTGCATCAGCAAACTTTTCCTTGATGGTCATCATCACATCCTTTATTTCAGGGTAAACCTCACAAGGATGCTCTCCGTTTTCACGAGAAACCTCTGCCGCATGGAATTCCTTAGCGCGTCCAACATACTCAGGATCCTTACGTGACAGAGTAAACTCTGCAAGTCCGATAGGATTTGATCTGAAGGATGAAGTCTCTCCTGAAGGGATGAGCTCATCTGTAGTTGTAACAGGGTCTGTTATAACTGAGCATACCTTGAGAAGAAGATTCTCTGTAAGTGCAGGCATTCCCGGCCAAGGCTTGATATTTGGTCCCTGCTTTAATTCTTCGTCAGGATTTGCCTTCTTCCAGCCGTCATATACTCTGTTTTCATAGATAGACTTATCAAAGAAATACTTTGGTCCTGTGTACTCAACATCTATGTCAGTTGCTGCTGTAAGGAAGCCCTTATTAACAGCAGTAGCTGCTATAGAACGAGCATCCATAAGTGCAACAGAGCTGATCTGTCCGTTCTGTATCTTAGAACCTTCTCTGTTCGGGAAGTTTCTTGTAGAATGTCTGATTGAAAGTGCATTATTTGCAGGTGTATCTCCGGCACCAAAGCAAGGTCCGCAGAATGCAGTCTTGATAATAGCACCTGTCTTCATGATATCAGCTGCACGACCATTATTAACAAGCTCCATCATAACAGGCATACTTGCCGGATAAACATCAAGAGTGAATTCATCATTTCCGATATAATGTCCCTTAAGTATATCAGCTGCGTCGCAGATATTCTCGAATCCACCACCTGCACAACCGGCGATGATTCCCTGCTCAACATAGAGCTTTCCATCTCTTATTTTATCAGTAAGCTTAAACTCTACATCACCTGTCAGCTGTTTCCTTCCATTCTCCTCACACTCGTGAAGGATATCTTTAAGATTTGCATTTAACTCCTCAATTGTAAATGTATTGGATGGATGGAATGGAAGTGCAATCATAGGCTTAACCTTTGAGAGATCTACATATACTACTCCATCATAGTATGCAACGTCAGCAGGATTGAGTTCCTTATAAGCATCCGGTCTGTAGTGAGTCTCATACCAATCCTTAGTATTTGCATCTGTCTTCCAGATAGATGAGAGACAGGTTGTCTCAGTTGTCATTACATCTATTCCGATACGGAAATCACTGGAAAGCTTATCAACTCCAGGTCCGACAAACTCCATAACACTATTCTTAACATAACCATTCTTAAAGGTAGCTCCGATAAGTGCAAGCGCAACGTCCTGAGGACCTACACCCTTCTGAATCTCGCCATCAAGATAGATAGCAATAACCTTCGGAGACTTAACATCATAGGTTCTTCCGAGGAGCTGCTTAGCCAGCTCACCGCCGCCCTCACCGATGGCCATAGTACCGAGCGCACCATAACGTGTGTGGCTGTCAGAACCAAGTATCATAGCTCCACACTCAGCAAGCTCCTCACGAGCATACTGGTGAATAACAGCCTGATGAGGAGGAACATAGATTCCACCGTACTTCTTTGCAGCAGAAAGACCAAACATATGGTCATCCTCATTTATTGTTCCACCAACTGCACAAAGCGAATTGTGGCAGTTTGTAAGAACATAAGGTATAGGAAACTCCTTAAGTCCTGAAGCTCTTGCTGTCTGGATGATACCTACAAATGTGATATCATGAGAAGTCATCTTATCAAACTTGATTTTAAGATTCTCCTCATCCCCTGAAGTATTGTGGCTGTTCAGGATGCCATAAGCAATAGTTCCCTTCTTAGCCTCTTCCTTGCTTGTACTTATTCCCTTGGAAGCAAGCTCGTTTTCATCCGTAATAAGGTCTTTGCCATTTACGAGATATGCTCCTGTTTCATACAGTTTTACCATTTTATTTCCTCCTGGTTCTATTTAATGCACAAGCTTTATGTCGTCGCTCATATCAGCTTGCTTTTTTTCATTAGATGTGAAAAAGCTACATACGAATGCCACAGCGTAAAGAATAACCGTCGCAATCATAAGGTATGCATAGTGGCTAGATGTTCTCTCTCCTCCATTACTCGTTTTATTAAGAATTATCTCAGACATATTGTTTCCGGTAAGTCCGGCAACAGCCCAAGCAGAAAGCGCGATACCATGTATCTTGGATATGTTGTTCATTCCGAATCTGGACGAAAGAAGTGCCGGAAGAGTCGAAAATCCACCACCATATCCCAGGTTAACAATCATAAGAAGAGCGATTATGCTCACTCTGTAAACACCGCCTCCATTTCCCATAGAGGAAAGAAGAAGAGTGAATCCGGTTGCCAGCACACAGCTTGCAAAAATGATCTTATATACAAGCGCTCTATCCTTCATCTTATCTGAAATAGTTGAATATCCTATTCGTCCAAGTGCATTACAGCCCGCAGTAACGGACGGTACGACCGCAACTATCGTAGCAAGCGCTGCCATACCCACATAGGTTGCTTCGAGTATCTGTTTCTCATATGTGATAAGCATAAGACCGCAGTGGATATTAATATAGAACATAAGCCATATAAAGATAAATGCCTTGTTCTTAAGAAGTGCAGAAAGCTTGAAATCGCTGTACTTATCATCGCTCTCAACCCAACCTTCAGGTTTTTTGAGCAGTATATGCCCAGCGAACATCATTACAAAATATATAGTTCCGAGGATATAGAACATAGCAGAAATACCATAAGCATTCTGAAGTCTCTCCATTATCGGAGTTGCAATAGCCTTCGCAAGTCCGAAGCCCATAATAGATATACCCGTCGCGAGACCCTTTTGTTCAGAAAACCAAAGCATCAGCGTCTTGACCGGCGTAAGATATCCGACTCCAAGACCTATACCCATGATACATCCATAGAACAGATATATACATATAAGCGCAGGTGTGCCATGCATAAACTGTATAACAGCACCTGTTCCTATCATACCCACCGTAAAGCATATACATGCAATAAGCGATGATTTATGGATATTTTTCTCTACCAGCTTTCCGGCAAATGCAGCTGACATTCCCAGAAAGAAAATCGCAAGACTGAATGCCCATCCTGTACCAAATGTACTAACACCGATTTTCTGGGCAATAGCCTCCTTAAATGTACTCCAACAGTACACCGTTCCAATGGAGCAGTGAATCAGCAGCGCAGGGATAGCTGCCCTGACCCATTTGTTATTCATAATTTTTCTCCTCTGATCATTCGGCATCTTTTACATCAGTTTCTTCTGATCTGATACCCATTTTATTTATAAAGCTTTCCATCTCACTATACATGAGATAAGAACTCTTTTCACTGGTGTGCTTCACTGTATAAAGTGCATCATCAGCTTTTTTATAAAGCTCCTCTATGTCATTTGTGTCATGAGGAATAATAGCTATACCTATACTGGCTGCTATCTGGAACGTGTGACTCTTTGTCTCATTTTCTTCAGTCACAACTGTAGCTTCAATCGGAGCATCCATCTTCTCGCAGATAAGATCTCCTATACCCCGAATAGCAACGTCGTTAGTTGCATTTTTGAAAACAACCAGAAATTCATCTCCACCAACTCTGATAGCTGTACATCTACTCTGTCCGAGCCTTGAAAGTCTCCTTCCAACCTCCTTGAGAACAACGTCGCCCATATCATGTCCATAGTTATCGTTTATTGGTTTAAAATAGTTAAGATCAAGTGAATAAAGTGCAATAGGGTAATTATCACCATCCCTCACGAGATCACTCAGATAGTCCAAACCATATCTTCTGTTATAAAGGCCGGTAAGTGCATCTGTATTTGATATATACTCAAGATGCTTATTCATTTCCATAAGCTCCTTGGTCTTTTCAGCAACCATTCTTTCAAGTCTGGCAGTCTCATCCTTCTGCCTAGCTATAAGCTCCTCGGCCAGTGCATTTGCCTGAACTGTTTTACACATAATGACATAAGCCATAGAGGCGATTACCATACAGAAAACAAGATATATATCAAAATAGTTTACGGCATAAAGTATTATCGCCGAACATATGATAAGCGCGCCGTAAATCCACGGAGTATATCTATCTCTTCTACTATCCTTTTCAGCAGGAACTATACCCTTATCTTTTATAGCGGAATCGGTCCACGCAAAGCTGTATAAAAGCAAACAGAGCATATAGATAATATCTATATACTTATTCTCCGGTTCCTTATTCAGAATCATATAGAGCGTATATCTCAGCTCGCCTATTGAGAAAACCACACCTGAAATACACACTATTTTGAAGGAACGTAAATGATTCTGCCACCCCGTCCTATTTACTATCATTCCGATCGAAACAATAGTAAAAATCGATACAAAGAAATAAAGTGTAAGTTCAAAAAGCTCCAGATTCAGATGAGTACCAAAATTATGATGCCTTATAGCAAACCTGTAACCGAAAATTGAAGTTATTACTGCGATGATAAATGCATTAACAGCGATTTTCTGATAATCGCTCTTTTTAAGCACATCTCTTGCATAAACTATTACACCCAAAAGAAAAACATAGTCCGGCACGAGGTATAAATTGTCAGATATCTTCTGGAGCACCTCTCCGACATGATTCTGAAAGCTGCAATATGCCCACACACAGTCTGCCAGAAACCACACTGCTATTCCAAGGAAAAAACAAAGAGCACATCGATAATACTTTCCCGTCGTATTAAATGATATATAGATAAGAACAGCAAGAACGCACGACAAAACAGGCGATGTCAGATTGAATACAGTTTCCCATCCCATCACTGTTGCAAAAGAAAATATAAAGAACAGAACAAGAGCTACTACTCTTAATACTGTTCTGTTTTTATAATAAGCTCTTTCGTTCCTCACTAAATATCCTCCTGAACGTCAGGCAGCTTGAAGGTTGTAAGACTGTTTGCATCGATGTTGGTTTCAGTAACAACTCTCGTAGCCTGTCTCTCTACACACCTTTCAAAATAATTACGTACTTCTCTGGCATTTGCAAAATGCTCGCCATGATCTACAGCTATCTTGTTCAGGTATTCATGCATGCAGTTTTCTGCATCCTTATCCATGACGTAATCCTGACTAACGCACATGAGATCAAATATTTTTATAAGCTCATCTCCTGAATAATCAGGGAATTCAATAAACTTGTTAAATCTTGACTTAAGACCCGGATTAGACTCAACAAAGGTCTTCATCTCATCTGTATATCCGGCAACTATAACTATGAGGTCCTGACGATTATCCTCCATTCGCTTAAGAAGCGTATCAACCGCCTCCTGGCCAAAGTCCTCGCCCTCTGCATTTGTAAGAGTGTATGCCTCATCTATAAACAGCACTCCACCCATAGCCTCATCACAGACCTTCGCGGTCTTCTGGGCAGTCTGACCAACGTAACCCTCAACAAGCCCTGCACGGTCTACCTCGACCATCTGACCTTTACTTACTACACCTAGCTGATGATATATCTTGGCAAGAAGTCTGGCCACAGTTGTCTTACCTGTACCCGGATTTCCGGAGAATACCAGATGAAGCGACATACTAGGTGTTTTAAGTCCCAGCTTCTCACGCATTGACTTGATCTTTACAAGATTGATGAGATTGGTCAGGTTCTTTTTAACAGAATCAAGACCTATCAAAGAATCAAGCTCTGCAAGGAGCTGATCCAGAGTTTCCTGTTTGGCAGGCATCTGAATTCTTACATTTGTCGGAGACTCGTCCTCATCTTGGCCGGTTCCTCTTGCTCCTACTTCAGAATAGCCCAGTGAACCCGGCATTCCACCTATCTTTCCGCCACCCGGAGTATTCTTATAAACATCAAATCCATTCACATAATTGTTCATCATATTGATGTAATCAGAAAGCCTGTCAGCCTCCCAGTCACTTATTCCGCCGTAAGCTATGAAGTTGCATCCCATATCATTAAATGTATTGATAAGATATTTTGATATAGAAGTTCCATAGCCCGTTCTGCGGTTCATCGGAGAAGTATCATCCATAACAAAATACTGAAGACTTCTTGGGATATAAGATGTAAGATCCAGATTTCTACATCTGTCATTGATAAATCTCTTGAAGTTATACTCTGTAATAACTATCTGAAGATTATCATTCAAAAACCTTATCTGATTAGTCATATCAGCACTATTGTTATCGAAAATATATCCCAAAAATACCAGCATATCATCCTTCAGCTGATTCTTCAGGGAAATACGTGCATCTACCGGGTACGGACTAGCCGCCTTGAACTGCACATTATCCGCATATGAAAAACAATAATTGATCATCTGTCTAATATTCTTAGTTATCATAGATATGCCTACCCTCTAATAAGTCAAAAAGTAACGTCACCTATTGACTTATTTACATTTATTTAATAGTTCTTCCCAACGCTTATCAATCTCTGCCTGGAACTCGCCAAGAAGATGTTCATTTTCAGGCTTGAACAGATGCTTGAAACGTCCCTGTGGTTTCAGGAAATCTTCTATAGGAAGCTTGTTCTTAGGCTCATAGCTGAGTATCCACTTGCCATCAACAACCTCAAAGAGAGGCCAGTAACAGGTATCTACTGCAAGCTTACATATCTTTGCCATATCTGCCGCATCAAACCTCCAGCCTCTTGGGCATGGAGACATGACATTCAAAAATGACGCCCCCTCTGTGTATATAGCCCTTTCAGCCTTCTCATAGAGGTCCTTCATTCCGGCAGTAAATGTGGACTGTCCGACATAAGGGATGTTATGTGCTGCCATAATGGCTGCAAGATCCTTACGTGACTGTACCTTTCCGTTGCTCACCTTTCCAACAGGTGTTGTTGTGGTATCTGCAAATCTAGGTGTAGCGGATGATCTCTGGATACCCGTATTCATGTATGCTCCATTATCGTAGCATACATAAACCATATCATGCCCACGTTCCATTGCTCCTGAAAGTGACTGGAAACCGATATCGTATGTACCACCATCTCCACCAAATGTTATAAACTTATATGTTGTATCCTCATCAATACGACCACGTTTCTTAAGTGCATTGTAAGCAGTTTCAACTCCTGAAAGTGTTGCACCTGCACAGGCAAATGCATTGTGAATATAGCTGTCTGTGTACGCTGTAAATGGATAGAGGTAGGTTGAAACCTCAAGACAGCCTGTTGCATTTCCGATGACTGCCTTATCCTCCTCCTTCAGCGCTCTAAGCACTGTTCTAACTGTGATAGCTGCACCGCAGCCGGCACAGAGTCTATGTCCCGGAGTAAGCCTGTCCGGCTTATTCATTACTTCTTTTAAATTATATGCCATTTCTTTTTTTCTCCTAACTAAAGATCCATCGCGTCACTTGGTTCGTCCGCTTATTTATCTGATAAACGAACGCCATCACCTGACATACGGATATCCATCTGATCATCACCACTGAAATCTCTGAACTCATTTGAGTAGTCAGCATCACGGTCACGAAGACCTACATACTTAAACTGCTCAGGTTCTTTTCCACGACGAACTATCTCACGGATATCTCTGAACACATCTCTTGCCTCTGTAACTGTATAATCACGTCCACCGAGACCATAGAAATAATTAACTGTAGGTATATCAAGTCCTGCGTCATACATCGCAGCCTTCAGCTCTGAACCAAGCGGGCCACCCCGACCTGAGAAGCTCTCTGCTCTGTCAAGTATAGCAACCGACTGACAATTCTTCAGCGCATTTGCAAGCTCTTCACCAGGGAAAGGTCTGAATACACGAACCTTGATCATTCCAACATGGATACCATATTCACGAAGCTTATCAACTGCATCCTTTGTCTGTCCTGCGGCAGAACCCATAATTACGATTGCGTACTTCGCATCCTCCATACGATACTCTTCGAAGAGTCCGTACTTACGACCGGATAATTTCTCGTATTCCTTGCAAACATCAAGAATAACCTTCTTGGCATTCTTCATACCGGCACGCTGATTAAACTTAGTCTCCATGTAGTAAGGAGAATTTGCATAAGGACCTGCAGCCATTGGCATATCCTTATTCAGAAGGAAATTGTCTGGTGTATACTCACCAACAAACTTTCTTACTGAATCTGTATCAAGAGTTTCTATATTCATAACAGCATGGCTTGTTATGAAACCGTCATAACATACCATCATAGGAAGCATAACATCAGGATGCTCGGTTACTCTGTAGGCCATGATGAAGTTATCATATGCCTCTTCATTTGTCTCAGCATAAACCTGAAGCCATCCGCTGTCTCTTGCACCCATCGCATCTGAGTGGTCGCAGTTGATATTAAGAGGTCCCGTAAGTGTTCTGTTTACAAGACACAGAACGAGCGGAAGTCTGTCAGATGCAGCTATATAAAGCTCTTCCCACATAAATGCAAGACCGGCTGATGATGTTGCGGTAAGAGCTCTTGCTCCTGCAGCAGATGCACCGATTGCTGCACTCATTGAGCTATGCTCTGACTCAACAGGTATAAACTCTGTATCTATCTCACCATTTGAGATATATGTAGACACCATCTGAGGAAGCTCAGTTGAAGGTGTTATAGGGAAGGCCGGCATAACATCAGGATTAACCTGCTTTATCGCAAGAGCAACTGCCTCATTGCCTGACATACGATCACGCTTCTTAGCCGCTGTTCCACGAACTCTGTCTTCAGCCTTTGCCTTCTCATTTTCATTGTATTCTGTATCATAAGGGCTCTCCACAGTCTGTGTCTGATTTGGATTAACCGCCTCTATTGCAGACTTTGCTGTCTCCTCTGGAGTATTCAGCTTTGCAGTGAGCTTTCCCTTAACTCTTGTTTCCTTTTCCTTGTACATCTTATAAGCCCTCCTTCATGGTAATAGCTCCGAAGGAGCATGCGCCGGCACATATTCCACAGCCCTTGCAATGATCCAGATCAAAGTCCAGTCTTTTTCCATCCTCTACCGGAATAGAAGAATCCGGACACATAGGAGCGCACATAAGACACTGTACACATTTGTCCCAGTCTACGACAGGAGTCTGTGTTCTCCACTCACCTGTCAAAAAGCTGGCAGCACCGCCACCGCCATATACTACATTTCCCGGAGTAATATCCTGGTAAGGAGACTTCTCTGTTATCTTACTGATATCTGTCCTAACTTTGTTAGCCATTACTGCACCTCCTCGAAGGCTCTTTCAAGTGCCTTCATATTTCCATCAATCACTTCAGGTTTCTTTGCAAATTTATGCTGATACGAACCTCTCATCTGCTCCAGGAAATCCTGCTTAGTCATGATACCCGATACCTTTACTATTGCTGCAAGCATAGGTGAATTCGGGAAGTATCTTCCAAGTGTTTCCATCGATATTGTATGAGCATCTACAGTATATACCGCACCCTCATACCCTTTTAACAGAGGAATTATTTCTTCCTTTGGTTTAGCTGTGTTGATTACTATCGCACCGTCTTTATTCAGACCCGATGTTACATCAACACTGTGAAGAAGAGTTTCATCAACTACAACAACATAATCAGGATTGTAAATGTTTGAGTGATTTCTTATTTCTTTTTCACTGATTCGATTATACGCCGTAATAGGCGCGCCCATTCTTTCAGGACCGTATTCCGGAAAGCCCTGAACATACATGCCTGTGTTGAACGCCACATCCGCAAGCAGAAGCGCTGCGGTCTTGGCACCCTGACCACCACGGCCATGCCATCTGATTTCAACTGCTTTACTCATCTTTAATCCTCCTAAACATAAAAAACCAAATTAGATTATAACAAAAGTATTAAAAATAATAAATATAAATATTTATCCTATGTATAAGTGTATAAGCAAAAAATGTGACAAAATGCCGAAAAAGCACTTTGCCACATCTTTTAAACTAATACTGTGATGCTAAATATTCATTCTTCCAGAATGATTCATTATCATAATAAGCACAAACTTCATAAGCTGCATATTTATAACCTGTATCAGGATCTGTATAGATTGAAATACCTACATATCGTGCTTGTACTAGTATAAAGTTTGCATAGTGTCCACTACTATTATACCAAGCAGTATAGAAGCCTTCTGCATCTTGATAACCCCAAGCAAGGTTTTCTGCACGTATACCAACCATTTTGTATCCTGCATCAGTATAAGCCGTACTCCATTTTCTGCCATCAGGTCTTGTATGTGAGTATTCAGTACGGATTTCTTCTGCACGGATATCAGAAATAGCTTTTATTTTCTCATCCATAACTAATGGCTGATAACCATATTTTGCTCGTTCTTCATTTATATATTCAAGTATTTCATATGCTATTTCATCATCTGTTTTTTCCACTGACTTAGGTGATATTCTCGGCGATGAAACATAGTCAGAATAAACACGATCATTTCCATCTCCTTTGTATGCTCTCACCCAGGCCTTTATGTAGTTGTCTGTATAATTCTTTAAGGTGTATTCTGTTACATTTCCAACCTCAATAGAATTGTTATTAGGGGAAAGTCCTTCATTATAGGTTATTTCATATCCCGTGGCTCCTTCAACCGGATCCCACGAAGCCTTAATATTTTTTCCAACCACTTCAAGTTCTACCTTTGCAGGCGCCGGCAAAATTTCCGGCTGCGGTGAGTCAGGTATATCAACCGCTTCATCTCCGGTCTCAACATCTGACGGAACTTCATCATCTATTGTGGTTCTCTTGCTAAGCTTTATACTCTTTGGATCACTGTAATAGCTGTAATAATTTAAAAGAATATCTCTGCACCTGACTTTATAATAGTACCTTACCTCTGGACTCACATTTTCATCCTTATAGCTTTCGTTCCATTTAAATACATAGTTTCCATTTTCAATTATGGGGTTACTTAATCCTTCTGCTATACAACTATAATCCGTACCATTTTCACTTCTATAGACGCATAAAGCAGGCATTTTATTCTGTGTGATATCAAGGGATTCGTCGTTATTAATTGTCAATGTAATAGAATAACCATCCTCATCAGTAGTATCACTCAAGGAAAAACCGGGAGCTTCAGGATGCTCAAAGCTAAACTGAACAGGATTTGAAAAGTTCGATTGATTTATAGGTAATTCTGTATCTCCAATTTCCGGTATTTCATCAGTAATGCTATAGGTTGTCGCAGTTATCTTTGGAAGTACACTGGCAGTTTTTACTACAAAATTGTACGTTTCGTTTATATCCATAGATTTATTTTTGAATTCCGATGCATACAGTTTATATTTATTATCTCTGATATCCGATGCAAAGAGCTTAGCATCCTTAATATTATCCTGATAATACCAAAGCTCATATCCCAACTGATAATTCATCTTATGGTCTTCGCCGTCATATGTAACAATTGCAGTTCCAAGATCATAATTATTATCGTCAGCATCCCAGTTTATATAAGCCACTCCATACTCATTATCTGTAACAGATAAATTCTTTGGTTCTATTATCTTCTTAGTCAGAATGCCCCTTGAATCTGCCTCATATATGAAGCCATCAATCTCTATAGAAGCATTCTTAAGAATATTTCCATTAGCATCTGCGCATCTGTTATCTGAAAATGTCGGAATCTCTATATACTCATCATCAGAGAACGGATAAAAAACCTCCAACCTGACAAGTGAAAGAACACCATCACTTCTTGATCTGTAAGCCTTATCATCGACAATAATGGTATTATCCCCCTTCAGAACAGTACCATCAAACTTTGCATAATAATTATATCCATTATAATCAAACATGCTTGATATGATGTCAGACAGAACACCATTAATATCTGCATGATATGCATGGTTCTTGTATATGGCATTTATATCCTTTATTATCCTTCCTTCGGAGACAGCATAATATCTATCTGATCCAACTGTAATTATTTCATCATCTACATAACTGAGCACACCGCTCTCATTAGCCTTATATGCTCTATCGTCTACGACTATGCAGGCATTCTTAAGTATCTCACCGTTAGCATCAGCATAATAATCCTTTCCATCGTAGAGGAACTTTTCATTTTTGACAGAATAAAGCTTTCCGGTTACATCAGATCTATAAACCTTACCATCGATAACAGTGATAGTTCCGACACGTACAAAACCATGATCATCCACGTAATAATCATTACCATCAATAGTTATTGTTTCATCAACCGGATTTGTTAACTTTCCATCTTCATCAGCATGATATGCGTCATAACAATCATCATTTGAATCAATCTTTATCAGGAAATATTTGTTCTTAATTACATTTCCGTTCTCATCTGCTCTGTAGCTGTCTCCATTTATCTTGAAAAAAGTATTTTTTATCGCAGAAACTACATATTTGTTGCTTGAGTAGTATACTTTTTCATCAACTATATAGTAAGCACTTTTTGTAAGCTTGCCATTCGCCTCCACATGATAAAGCAAACCATCAACTGTAACAAAGCCTTCCTCAGCCATAGACAAAGTACCATCAGCGGCTGCATAGTACAGTATGTCAGAAATAATGATGCTCTGACTTGTTACAACCATTCCGTTCTTATCTGCATAGTAATTCCTGCCATCTATCTCAACTATTTTATTTTCAACTATATAAGCCTCTCCCGAAAAATCCGCAGAATATACAGTACCATCAATTATTACTTTTTCACTCTTTATTATTTTTCCATCATCATCCGTACATGTGTATCTTGGGAAATTAACAGAACCCTTGATTCTTACTGCAGCATTTCTTGCAATAGTTAATACACCATCTTCATCGGCAATATATAAGAAACCATTTACTCTTATTTCGGTATTCTTTACTATCTTGCTGTTTTTATCAACATAATAGTCCTTGCCATCCACAGTTACTATTTCCTGAGAATAGTAGGTTCCATCTGATTTAACTATATAGCCATCCTGAATACTGGTAGTTACTTCTACCGGGGTGTCTGGATTGTCTGGGTTATCTGGATTGTCCGGTTGGTTCGGGTTGTCCGGTTGGTTCGGATTGTCCGGTTGGTCCGGATTGTCCGGTTGGTTCGGGTTGTCCGGTTGGTCCGGATTGTCCGGATTAACAGGGTTATCGGGATTGTCCGGGTTGTCTGGGTTATCCGGATTGTCCGAATCGTCAGTCGGATTATCAATTGGGGTTTCGTTTTGAGCTTCCTTCGGATTCTCGCTTTGTTTATCCACTGTCTCCTCTTTCGGAGTTTCTTTTTTATCTTCTTTCTTATCTTCTTTCGCTTCTTCCTTCTTTTCAGTCGGAACAGTCGGTTCAGCTGGAGCATCTTTTACTTTGCCCGGAATCCATGCACCGCTTTTATCAAGGTAGCATCCATCTATCCACTCATCCGTTGCCATATATCCACTAGCTTTGAAGTAATAACATGAACCATCAATCCAAAGCCATGTTGATACAGGATACCAGCCTGAATTATCTGTATACCACCATCCAGTACTATCAGATGCCCAATGCCCACCTGAATAAGCTGTATTCCATGTTCCATCAGAATTCAGCCAGCACCCATCTCTATATTCACTGTAATCCATGTATCCCGAGGCAGTAAAGTAATACCAGCATCCTCCGATCTGATACCACTGTCCCACTGGGTACCATCCATTTTCCTCATACCACCAGCCTGTGGAATCACTGTTCCATCCACTTGCCGCATGTACCACAGAATTAGGCATCAAGGAAATAATCATTGATATTGTTAAAACGATTGATATGACTTTTTTTATCTTTCGCACAAGCATTATCCCTCCATAATTCTCTTCCACATTTAAGTAAGCAAAAAACAAATGAGAAAATTCTATAAGTACCTGTTCTCCATTTTATTAGTAACATACTCCATCAGCACTAATCCAATATCCATCTACATACTGACTTGTTACCATGTATCCGGATGCATCGAAGTAGTACCAATATCCATCTATCTTGAGCCAACTGCTTGATGGCCACCAGCCAGATACATCTTCTACCCACCAGCCGGTGCTGTTCTGCTTCCAACTCAGGAAATACTTTTCATCCCATGATCCATCCTTGTTGAACCAATAGCCGTTATAGTATTCATTCGAAGCCATATATCCATCAGGTTTGAAGAAGTACCATGTTCCGTCAATCTTCTGCCATGAGTTTGTAGGATACCAGCCTGTTCCATCATCAATCCACCAACCAGTTGCATCATTCTTCCAAGCAAGGGTTCCTTTGTAAGTCTGAGAACCGTCAGCATCATACCATTTTCCATTTACCCATTCGTTTGAATAGCTACCGGACTTGCCATCACTTCCACCTGATGAACCACCCTTATCATCATAACCTGCCGGTTTCTTATCGATAATCACATGAAATGCCGGTTTTCCATCTTTGTCAAACACTCCAGGGGCGTTCATATTTGTACTCTTCCATGTCGCACCCTCAGGCTCCTTTATATACATGCTGTTACCTATTGTGCGAGACTTTGCAACTATTGGAGATGCATACAGCATATATTCTTTCTCAGGCTCATACGTTCTCGTATCTCTCAGGTCTAAATAACCACCGTTAACAGTAAATGATTTAGCATAAAATGTAAGTCCGGCAACTTCACTTGTTACTTTTCCACCGTTTATTTCCACATTTTCAATATCACAGCAGTTCATTATTGTCACTTTAATATCAATGTTTCCTGAGGAAATAAGCTTTTTGCCACCAAACGCCCACACTGTATCCACTTTCTCATTTATGTCATTATATAGCAGAAGAGTCGCCCCCTCTTTGACAGTTATCGTTCCGGAATCAATGGTCTTGCACTGAAGCTTTGAGCCTGACTCAAGTGTCAAAGTTCCATTTCCGGAAGAGGTATCTAAACCATAATCAATATTTAGTTTTTTATTTCCCTTTATCACAAGATTAATATCAAGATTAGATTTATAAGATCGACTTATTCTTAAAAGCGATAATTCTGCATCCATATTGATGGTAAGATTAACGCTTTCATTTATTTCCAAGTAGCCTTTCCCATCCTTATCTTCGGCATAATACTTGCACTTTTTTATTTCACTTGCCTTTATTTCAATTGAATTTGATGCAGCATGAACCCCACCTTCGATACTCGCCATTCCAATCACTATAAATAGTGAAAGTATAAGTGCTATCACCCTTTTTTTCATAATACACACCCTCCTCGCAATCTATGCATTTTTTTGTAGTGGTAGTACATTTCGATTCTAGCACCAGATACATCCTCCGGTCAAATATATAAGCCATAAATCAAATCGAGTAGGAGGCGGTGACTAGCCGCCGTCCTCTCACAGCACCGTACGTACCGTTCGGTATACGGCGCTTTCAATAGTTGACGTGCACAGACTGAT